>JANWIU010000081.1 GCA_025449725.1 Pseudobdellovibrio sp. | reverse complement strand
CCGGTAACCATTAATACAAGTGCTAAAATTGATCTCATTAAATCTCCTTATTGATTGGGATGAAATCATTAAAACACTTAAAAATTTAAAATCATATAAGACATAGGGCCAGCTCTGGCCCAGGGTCATTTTTGCCTAGTGATTCCGGCTAAGTTATTTCGTTTTTGCGTTCAGTTGATAGATGCTGGACCACGTGTTGTCACGGCTGACAGAAGGGTAAGTGCCTTCCGGCGCTGCATCCCATCGTGGAGCTTCAGCAACCGCTGTCTGTGGCTGCATAGCGGCCTGAGCTTTTGCAATCGCATCTTCGTACTGCTTTTTTTGTTCAGGCGTGCAAGAGCCTGGTGTGTTTTTGCAGAAGCTCAGCAATAACTGATAAGAAGAAATGATTGTGGCATTAATGGATGTATCAGCAGTTTGTGCCGCAGGTGCAACAGCACGGCTAAAGCTGTCAGCTATCATCTTATTCATAAGTTCCAGTTCGCCGGGCTGACAATCTTTGCAATTCTGCACGGCCACTTTTAAGAATTGGCCTTCGATTGTGTAAGGTCCATTAGAACTTGCATCACAACCGGCATAGCCATCAAAGCGATGACCTGATGGACATATCGCGTGTAAGAATCCGGCGCTGGCGCCGCGGCCGTCGCTATGACGGGCTTCGTGCACCAAGGTAGCCAAACGGTAGTAACTGCTCATCTTAGAATCGACAGGTGATTTGATCATAGTTTTAGTATCGAATAAACCTTCGCCTACCTTAAAAACGCCTAAGCGGGGAGAGGTCATATTGATTTTGCTGTCATCGACCTTCAAAGAAAACATCACGTGGCTCATTTTACCTGAAATGTAAACGGCTCCACCCAGGTTTGACATGACTGTTTTAACTGTGCCGCTGCCGCCGCCTGAACTACCGCCCGGTGTCTTCACAACTGTTGGTAATTCTGGTGTCGCTGAAGGTTCAGGAAAAAAACTTTGATTAACAATCGAAATATTTTTTTCAATATCGAAGTCTTCGCCAACGATGCGCACCATACGATTATCAATCCAGTTTAAAATTGTTAAACCGTCAGTCGATCCGATCTCCATCATCTGTGCCAACTTTGAATCCGAAGGGTAAGACTGATTGGCTAAAAAAAACATATCTCGCGTTAATAGTTTTTTTTGTTCTGAAGGCACTGATTTCGAAAACTGAATTTCCGCTTGTGCGGAGGCTCCTGCTAATGCCATTGCTAAAGTCGCTATTAATAGTTTCATATCATCCCCTTAATTTACCAGTTTTAAAGCCAACTGGCGGATATCCGCAGGCACGTTGAGCTCAACGATGTACTGTGGGTTATTTAATTTAATACTGATTTCCATGGCGCGCATAAAGCAAATGGCGCGAACGGATTGCGCCAGGTCGCTTCTCTCAGCGCAACCGGCGTAAGCCTTCTGCGTAGAAGAAATGAACTTTTCATTTTCGAGACTGAGCTTTCGCAATTGGGCCAGTATGTGACCTTCAATAAATTCATCGGACTGAATTCCGTGAATTTGATTTTCACTATCAGCGTGAGGCGCGCTTGCGTTGTTTAGGGTTGGCAGTTGATCAACGATGCCGGCCAGCTTCGCTTCATATTTTGACTGGTCTTCGTAAACGGACGTGTTGTCATCAGCTTTTGTGATTCGGGTAACAGTGGCAAAAGTTTTTTTTGTAATCTCTTGAACCGCTGAAACAGCAGTTCCTGAAATGACAGGAGTCTTTCCGGCAGATAAAAAAACCGCGCATCCAATAGAGACACACGCTGTAATTATAATTACTTTAGATTTCAACCGCCCCACCTTGACTGGCGGTAATTTAGAAGACTAATGGCTTTAGTTCACCTGTCATAATTCTAACAGGAAAAATTTTTCAGGATCGTCTAAAACATAACAGGCGACAGTCTTAAAAACGATTGCTATAACGC
Source organism: Pseudobdellovibrio sp. (assembly GCA_025449725.1). Taxonomy (GTDB): domain Bacteria; phylum Bdellovibrionota; class Bdellovibrionia; order Bdellovibrionales; family Bdellovibrionaceae; genus Pseudobdellovibrio. Next base: position 3,077 of record JANWIU010000081.1, on the reverse strand, counting down.
CGCCATCTTATAAGGAGAAGTTATGAATTTTTCAAAAATGATCGCATTAGGCGTGGCTGTATTGACTGTAGGCTCAGTTGCGAATGCAACAATGGAATGTAAAGGCAAAGACCAGGATTCAAAAGTTTCTGTCAGCATTTTGGATTTAGCCAGCCGTAAAGTTAAAGAAGGGCAAAAAAACCCAGTAGCTGTTAGAGTAGTGGAATCAGATGAGTCAGGAAAATACCCTGTTGAAAATGTGTTATTCGCAGGAGTCGTTGAAGGCGTAACTGAAGATGTTCAATGGTTCTTAAATTCAAAAGACAAAGAATCTTTTAGCGGCACTGTTTTTATGGATGAACTTTACGACCTAACTTTAAATGTTAAAGGCCGTTCGCTCAGTATTACTTGCGAGTAGTGCCGCGACCCTCAGGTTATTCCGGCGCGGTTGTATTGGCCGCTGTAGAATTAAAAATCTGTATGGCTTCAGTGAATAAGCTTATAGCGGCCTGTACGGAGCTGTTCTCCAACTGTGAACAGCTGCTGGTATTCCATCGCTGAAGTCTTTCGAAATCTTCGCGACGGTTAGAAGGACTACAGCCACCTGCTGCACGGCCGGCTACGCATTCGCCCTGAAACTTCACATCTTTTTGAAGTTTGTAGGCAAGAACTTCTTCTGCCGTTGGGTGCTGCTCCTGACTATTTTCCCGCATTGTTATGACTTCGGAAGTACCACAAGCGGATTGGCTGAAGCGGGACAGTTCAGATCGGTCTGTTAGGATCCATTTAAAATTGCGGTCAAAGCATAATCGGTCTTCGCCAAGTCGCAAAGACATAGATCTTCTTTGATAAAAGTCTTCGGTAATCTGCAAAGGCGCCTTCCAGAATTTTCCTTTATAGAAAACGTTAAGTTCTTCAGAAGCAAAATGGTTTCCGTTTCGAAAAATCATATACTCTTCAGAAGATACGCTGCCATAACGGATATCGATTAAAGATGACTGAGCCTGGCTATATGAATGAAGGCATTGGTACCATTGCTGTTGGGCAAATAGGGTTTGTCCCGCAATGAGAATTAATACAAATAGCGTTTTCATAAAGCCTCCAGGTAATTCCGGTAGTTACAATTCTTGTTCCTGATTAAATGGGCTTAGGTTCGCTAAGTGAACTTTGGCTGCTAAGGTATGTATAGGTTTTTTATAGCAGTCGAAAAAATTTAGACAGGCGTTTCATTTGGGGAGGCAAGACTGCTGCTGTATCATTTTTAAAAAGATGGTGCCCAGTGAGGGAGTCGAACCCCCATGCCTCGCGGCGCTAGGTTCTAAGCCTAGTGTGTCTGCCAATTCCACCAACTGGGCACAGACGAAAAATCGAATTACTAGTTGTAGTCAAAAATCATTTAAAAAGCAATGCCCCTATTTTGCCAACAGATTAAGCACAACTAAGCCTCAAAGAATCACTATTTGTTTGTCACAGAGGTGAAATTTTGTTGGACTTATAAGCAATAAAACCAACAAAAGGATTTTAAAATGAAAACCATTTTATTCGCCATTTTTACTGCCGCTTCGCTAACTGTTGCTGCAGCAACCACTACTCCGATTGACCGTGAAAAAGAATCCATCGTCGTCGTCAACCCAACTTTAGAAGGAAAGCTCTTCTGCGGCTTTAACGGAAAAATTATCGATGCAGCAGTGTATGTTTGTACCTCACAAGGCTATTCAGAAACTCAGATTCTGGAAAGAGCCATGGTTAACACCGGTGGTGCATTGTGCTGGGTTGTAGAGCCAAAAGGTTCGGGCAATTATTATTTAGATTTCGATAAGACAGACCTGGTGCTAACAAGAGTAAAATGTACTCGCGATAAGGCGCCGGCCACTCAACCGATTGATCCAGTTCCGGTTGACCCGAAACCAATTTACCCAAAACCATAATTGTAAAATAAATTCTAAAACAAAACAGCCGGTGAAAGCCGGCTTTTTTTATTCTATTTGCTAATGGGACTCAACAAATTGATCGCTCAGTTTCGCAATTGCTTCGGCAGCAGTAACCTCGTTGTTTCTGGCGAAGTGAATTGCATGCAACAACTCCGCAAACTTTTTTTGATGAGTGGTTTGGACCCACTCATGTTTATAGTTTACTTTGAAAACACATTGTTCAGCTTTTAAAATCGGAAACGAAAGCATTCTTGAAAATTCCGGAAAGATTTGTCCATTTTTATATTCCACCCAATCGAATAAGCGCCGGCAAAAATTTAAGTTTGCAGGATTTTTTGAATATGCTCTCGCGGGTTCTCCGCTACGAATCCAGTCCAGCATAAAATTTAGATCTAGCTTTGTAATGAATTCGGGGTCGTTCACCGATGGCAACGGCGCCTGTACTTCTTTTGCCATTTGTCTTAATACTCTATTCGTTCCTTCGTACTTAGTGCCGGTCAAAAAGAAAGGCCGGTCATCTTCAAGAGGTGTGGCATCAACCGGTTGGGACATATCCACTAGCGATAATTTCATGAGTGAGGCTGATATTTTAACTTCGGGCAGATGAAAATAATCTGATAAGTTATTGTTGATTAAGTTTTGAATTCTTTGATATTGCCCGGGTTTAGTCAAAGCATAAGTGTTGCCGTTTTCCCAAACATCAGAGCTAACTACCGTTTTAAAGCCTGCGGATTGCAAAGTGGCCAGGTATTTGAAGCTTAATAGATCCGAAGCATACTTTGATTCTCGGGCCTGTGAAAACGGCCTTAAGTTCGAATTTACATAAAGAATTCCATCATCTGTTAATGAGTTTTTTAACTCTGAGAAAAACTCTTTCGTAACACAGTGAAAGGGCAATACACCACTGTGAAATATATCCATGACAATGTAATCAAATTTATCTTTGTTATTGCGTAGAAAAAAACGGGCATCGCTTTCAACTACGCGGATATTTTTTGAATTAGTTTTTGGATTGTATTTTTTTGCAAGTTGAGAAATGACCGGGTCGATCTCGACAGCCGTGATTTCTGCTTCAGGATTTAGGTGAGTAATCGTTGCCGTGGCCATGCCGATTCCAGAGCCCAATACCAGCCACTTCTTTGCTCCCGCTGCAATTCCCGGTAATAT
>JANWIU010000080.1 GCA_025449725.1 Pseudobdellovibrio sp. | reverse complement strand
AGATGAAAAATATTTTTTGCATGAGATAACGCTATCACCAGTTAAAAGAAAAAACTAGAAACTTGTACTGGTTCTAACGCAAATACTGGCGTACTGCGGGCAACGCCCCAGTAACCGGGCGGCATCGCCGGATTTGTTACCGATATAGCTGACACCCATTTGACTGTAGCGGGACAGGTAGCATTCAGCCGTGTTATTATCGATAGCTGCATTGTAATTAACCCCGACATCTTTGGTTTCGTCAGTCGTGATGATTCCGGTAGTTGGTAAATAACAGCTTGCAACTTTGCTGACCATGCAGATGGGCTGCTGAAGCCGTGTTGTCGGATCATAAGACGTGTTTGCTTTTATTAAAAATCCAATAGCCCATTCAGATTCAGTGTAATGACGACGAATCCGCGCCACCTTTGTTTTTAAACCCGGGCCGAAAGTTGGATTGGCCAGATCAACCGCCAAAATTTCAGAGCAAGCGGGCTCCGTTACTTTTTTATTGTTCAATTCGTTAGGCCGCATAATCACGTAATGTTCGCAGCCCCAGGAAGCCCCGCCAGGAGCGGCGCTGCCGGTTTCTAAGTCTCTTTCAACGACTGTATTAAGAATATTACGTCGCTGACTTGAAATCGAAGGACTCTTTGATTTAAAACTCAGTTCGTAAGACCTGCCATAGGCCTTACTTAGAACCGACTCATTCGGGCGGCGTGGGGCATTGAAGCCATTACTTTCAGTTTGATCAGATGACGTAGTGCTTGTCGGATTACCGAATGTAACGGTCAAAATGTTTTGAGTAGAGTTAAATTTGGAGCGAACGCGGTCAGAATATTCTTCTCCTGCGCCTTGCCCGTCATCTACACCTTGAGTCTGAGGATAGGTGTTATCGCTGGCAGCCGAAAATGAAAATGAAGCTTCAATTTGATCAGGAGAAACAGCACTTCCTAAATTATAAATGCGCGGGCCCTCTGCCGTAACGGTTTTGCCGGCACCGAACACCACATTTTTTGTAATCGAAGTTAATACCGGGTCCAGCGACAAAAGCTGACTTTCATAAAATCCGTCACGGTTAAGTTCAGGAACTCCATTTGTCGCCGCCGGATTAATGACGTCCAAAACAGTACGTAAATTACCCTTGTCGCGAACAGCATACTGAATAAGAAGATCTTTATTGCGCGTTGAATTTTCTAATAAGTATTGGATTTGTGAGGGAACCACAGTTGTGTTCGGATAAGCAGGATCAACATTTTTTGCTACATACTGTAAAAAATCAGACCGCAGTTTCAGACCCGCTTTTACGGCCCCTGAATCTGTTTGTTCAACAAAGCCTTCGTTTGCACCGATCTTCAGACCGTGAATGCCGGAAGATGTTAAACCAATGCCGACGCAAGAATTATAAGAAATCGTGTCCAGCGCAAGATCATACGCAAAAGGAACAGAATCTAAAAGTTTTGTACGGTTTGTTTCGGCGCTGGAATCTGCTGTTAATAAACTGGGAGTCGATTGAATCGTACAGCCAACAAAAAGCCATACCGCAGGAACGATTACCCCAAGTCCAAACGCAAATCTTTTCATCATTTTCATGCTAACACATTCCGTTAGTATATTCGTAAATTACTCAACTTCTTGTCTCATTATGATATATTTTCCGAATGAAAACATTCGGTATAACGGCCGTCCTGACATTGGTCCAGCTATTTTCAATCCCAAGCCAGGCTTATATTCTACCTTTGGAAAACATTCTGCAAAAGTCGGCTGCCACAGCCGGAAATTCCATTTTAAATATCGAACAGGATGTTCAGTTCAAAGAAGGTTCAAAAGTTTATACAATTAAAGAATCTTGGTTAATCGAAGGTGACCGTAATTTACGATTAACAGCAAAAGGCACCGGGGAACTCAAGGACGCGGTCAATCTTAACTTTGTCTACAACAACAAAAATCGCACACGACTGGCCGGAAAAAATAAAACGGCTCAAGTTGCGGGCGCTGATTTTTTTGAAAAATTTTTAGCGATCAAATCCAAAGATTCCTATTACGCATATCTTAAAGACCTTGGTATCGGCGAAAACGTAAGACTTTCACGGGCCGGTGGATTAATTTGTTTTGCAATCGGAAACGAATCCAATCCGGGAGATTTGCATCCGCAAATGTGGATTGATCAAAGCTCATTCCGTTTAATTAAATTGCGCTTTTCCGGTGGCGCTGAAGTTGAATTCACCAACCATCTTGAAAAAGACGGAGTCCACTATCCCCGGCAGAAAACCATTAGCTGGGACGGAAAAACTGTTACGATAACTGTCACCAAGGTCGCTATTGCTAAGAATACGAGTATAAAAAGTTTTTATCCTGACTCTCTCGAATTTTCTTCTTCATTGATTCCCGGAGCCGCGGGCCCGGCGGCCACTGCACTTGAAGAATTTTATCAGAGGTTTAGATGAGTGGACGCGGCGTTCTTGTAGCCGTCGACACTCTGCTGAACGAAAGATTCACTTACTTGGAAGGAAATATTTCTGTTGAGCGTGGCGACGTCGTTTATGTTCCGTTCGGCAAAGGAAATAAAAAATTACTGGGCGTCGTTGTTAAAACAGATGCTCCGATCGACAATCTTCCTTATGAATTAAAAACGCTGACATCATTTCACGAAGAATGGCCGCGCCTTTCAGAGCCACATATGCGCTGGCTTGAATGGATTTCAGAGTATTACATGCACCCTATCGGCTGGGTTTTAAAACTTTGCTTTCCGCCGCTGTTAAAAAAAGTAAAAGGGCAAAAATCAAAACGCCCTGCCATCGTTCCTGAAGTAGAACAAAGCGAAGGCCATAAATTAAATGCCGAACAAAGCCACTGTGTAGAAACCATAAGTCAAATGCCCGGCTTTGCCACTCACCTTATTCACGGTGTAACCGGGGCCGGTAAAACAGAAATTTATCTGGAACTCTTTTCAAGAACGCTTCATGCCGGTAAACGCGGTCTTTTTTTATTGCCAGAGATTTCATTAACACCGCAACTGATTCATCGGTTCGCTAAAAGATTCGGCGGTGAAATCGCCGTTCTTCACTCACAACTGACCGACCGTGAACGCACGAACCAGTGGTGGGACATTGTCGAAGGCCGAAAAAAGATCCTGATCGGCGCACGCTCCGCCATTTTTTGCCCCATTGAGGATTTGGGCCTCATCGTCATTGATGAAGAGCATGAATCCGGTTTTAAACAGGATGAGATGCTGAAATACAGCGGCCGTGATGCGGCCATTATGCTGGGCCGGTTTCGCGACTGTCCGGTGATTCTGGGATCTGCCACACCCAGCTTGGAATCCTGGAAAAATGCTATCGATAAAAAATTTGTATTTCATCAGATCAAGCAGCGTGTAAACGCAAGGCCGTTGCCGGACATCGAAGTTGTCGATATGCGCGCTGAAAAGGATTTGCCGCAAAAGTATCCGATGAAACCCTTTTGGTTGTCACAAGTACTCTACGAAGAAATGTTAAATTCTCTGGCTCGCAAAGAACAGATTGCCCTTTTGCTGAATCGGCGGGGTATGGCCCAAGCCGTGTTCTGCCAGAGCTGCGGCCACACTGCCCAATGCCCGAACTGCGACATCAGTCTTTCGCTTCACGGAAGCGCTCATTTAGTTTGTCACTATTGTGATTATCATGAAAATTTCAAATCTAAGTGTCCTGATTGCGCCGAAGGCGAAAGGGTTAATTTGGGGTTAGGCACTGAAAGAGTTGAAGACGACTTAAGAAAATTGTTTCCAGATAAAATCATTGCTCGCGCGGATCGCGATGAAATCCAGTCACGCGCCGAGATGGAAGAGCTTGTTGAAAAAATGGAAAAATCTGAAATCGACATTTTGATCGGTACGCAAATGATCGCAAAAGGTCTTGATTTTTCAAACTTGAAACTTGTCGGCCTGCTACTGGCCGATATCAGTTTTAATATTCCTGATTTTCGTGCTTCAGAAAAAAGTTTTCAGTTGATCACTCAAATGAGCGGTCGCGCAGGTCGCCATGTCAAAGAAGATGAGGCTCCGGGAAGAGTCTACATTCAAACATATAACACCACTCACGAAAGCATTGTCTTTGCAAAAAATCATGATTACGAAGGCTTCGTCGCGAACGAGTTGATCCAACGGCAACAACTAAATTATCCGCCGTTTCATAAAATTGCTTCCTTGAAAATTCAGTCGCCCGACCAGAGAACTGTTTACCAAGCCTCAGAAATACTAGCCCAACGTGCAGAGGCACTTAAAAACAAATTTGAAATTTTTCGTGAAATCGAAGTGCTTGGTCCTGCCGAAGCTCCGATTGCGAAGTTAAAAAATCAGTTTCGTCACCATCTTTTGTTAAAATGCGGTCAACACAAGACCCTTAACCAATTTATTCAGAAATTAATGTCTGATTCTAAATGGATTCCCAAACAGACAAAGATCAGCGTTGATGTTGACCCCTTGAATTTGTTGTAAAATAATAGATCTCAATGCCTAAGTGTCCCGTTTGTCAGACCGACAATCTTGATGTGTACCCAATTGAGCTGGAACTTCGCGAGAAGATCAAAAAGCTTGATCCCAATTATCCTACCGGACAAGACATGTGCAAATCCTGTATCGTTGATCTTCGCCGAAAAACTCTCGGGTCCGGCGGTGTTCTTCTGGCGCAGGAACGCGCTAAGGACGAACGAAAGAAAAAACTTTGGCAGTCGCGTGTGGCCCTTGTAAAACAGGGTAATGCTCTTATGGCGAACAAACTTTTTAACGATGCCGCCGTCTCTTACGAAAAGTATTTGCGGCTACTTGAACTGGTTTTTGATTGTAAAACCGGCCAATTGAATCCGGAATCGTTAAAAGAATCCGCTAAGACAGCGGAGCTCACCGTCATTTCAGGTGTTTATTGGGATTTACTGCGAATTTACGACGGCAGCGATCAATTTGCTGACCGACAGAAGCACGCAGCCATGCAATTGGCAAAGTTCATCAATTACACTCCGGTTTTTCCGGATATTATGAAAAAAGCCAATGTTTTCATGAAAAGCGCCAGAAACCCCGATGTGGTTCGGCTTTTTATCAGTCAGGCAAAAAAGAAGCGTGCCCGTTGCTTTATTGCAACCTCTGCGTTTGAAGCCCCGAATTCGATAGAAGTCCATTACTTGCGGGCCTATCGTGATCAAACTCTCAAGCAAAGCTTCTGGGGCCGCAAATTTGTCTACATTTATTACCGCTTATCCCCTGCAGTAGCGGGCTTCATGGACCGACATCCGCGATTGAAGCCACTGGTGCGGCAACTTCTTCGCACTTATTTGCGCATTATTTAGCTGAAACCGAAAATTCTCTTGCAACGACCAAACACATTCGCCATCGTTATAGTATGCACATCTACGATTATATCATCATTGGAAGCGGTCTTACTGGTCTGTCTATTGCTAAAAAAATCTCTCAGGAAACTTCAAACATACTTATTTTAGAAGCAGAGGCCTGTGCCGGTGGAATCAGTCGTTCAGTTGTTATGAATGATCATAAGCTGAATAACGGTTTACGGTTTTTTCCTGCTAACGAAATTTCAAAAAGAGCTTTGGATTTTTTAAATGAAATCGTCGAACAAAATGTAGCATCTGAAAGCTCAGAAAACCTGATCGAAACTTACGAAGCCAGCGGTTTCAAACGTTTTGTCGGCTTCGGCGATAAGTCTCCTGAATTTTACGAACAACTTTCATACTTTCTTACAGCTGATGAATTTAAATTACAGTTACAACCTTATGAGTGGATCCAAATTTTAGCTACTCAGCTGCAGGATAAAATTCAGACTAAATCAATTGTAACCCGCCTTGGCTTCGAAGGCCTTGATTCTGAAAAACCGTCGCTCACTCACGTCATTGTGAACGGCTCAAAAAACATTTATGCCCGGAATTTTATTTATGCCGGCCCTGTAAAAGATTTGGGTCTTTTAATTCCTGATGATGTGCTGAACGCCCGCGCGAAAGCAAAGTTGAAAAAAGCGAAAGCCTGGCAAAGTGTCGGGCTGGATCTGATTCATTCTGTTCCTTGTGAAAAAACCAACTTGTTAGTTCTGAATGGAACTACTGACGATGATATCGGGCCGTGCGTTGGCCGCTTTATTGGATCGACCTCACAATGGATGAGCTTCATTGATTCAGAATCGGCTGAAGATACCGAAAATATCGGACTCGTGTTGAAGAAAATGAAAAGACAGGTCAAAAGAGCCTTTCCGGAAAAGGCTGATACCATCATTAAAGAAAGAGTTTCTGTTTCACCGGTGCTGTCTGGTGCAGAATTAAAACTTAATGCCAACGGCACCATTCCTAAAGTTGAAAATCTCTGGATCGCCTCTGCGCAAGTAAACCCTTACCAGAATTTGCTTGGCGCACTAATGCAGGCAAAATTTATTCTGAGCTCTTTAGGTTTCGCGGCTGAAGATTTGGCAATAGAGACAACCATTCCTGAAGAAGCTGCGGACGCCGAGCCCGTTTAAACGTCCAGAATTAATATGTCTAAGGTAAATACAACGGCTTAGAATCGTAAATTAGTTTTACGTTCCTAAACTTTTTTGCTTCAATTCAGGACTTTTTCGTAAAATAAATTCTCTTTAGATTTCAAGGTGTTAACCTGATCTAGCGGGGAATTATGGGTATGAAAAATAGTGTAAAAGCAGGAATTTTAATAGT
>JANWIU010000079.1 GCA_025449725.1 Pseudobdellovibrio sp. | reverse complement strand
TTGACTGTAACGTTCACGGCCGTGTTCACGCAAAGCATGGGCAATCTCGTGACCCATCACGGCTGCGATTTCCCCGTCGGTCATATTCAACTGTTCAATAATTCCCGAATAAAACATGATTTTACCACCGGGCATACAGTAAGCGTTCAGGTCTTTAGAAGTTTGAACGTTAGCTTCCCACTTCCACTTCGTGGCATCCGAACGAAAAATAGCGGTGTGAGGAACTATGCGGTCAGCAACTGCTTTTACTCGCTGAACCTGCGAGGGATTAGTATTCAACTGGCCTTTTGCAGCCGCTTGCTTTTTAACTTCTTCGTATCCTTTAGCAGCTTCCGCTTCAATCTCTGCAGATGAAACTAAAAAAAGCTGTTTTCGGCCCGCTCCGACTTCGCCGGAATCAGTTGAAGAAGCACATGAATTTATAAGAATTAAGACTGGTATTAGGTGGATTAACTTTTTCATCAAAAAAACTATACGAAACTCATTGAGCTTCGCATAGTTCTGACAAAACGGGTTAAGTTGAGATTATCGGCAATTACGTTGAGAAACGATGTTCTGGCGTTGGTTACAAGTAACGATGTAGCAACGTGCCCCGTAAGCATTGTACTGGCAGTTTCTCATAGCATCGCTTTCAGCTTGCCATCTGTCGTATCCACGGCCGAATGCGCTGTAAACACGTCCGTAAGCATCGCGGCCTTCTGCGCGGCACTCAACATCAACTGAACGGCAAGTCTCAACACACGAACCGTGGTAAGACAAACACTCGCCACAGCTGTAATGACCACCAGAGTGCTCTTCCCAACCGCGGTCACCGGAACTACAAGTTACAGGACCTGCTGGATATCCCGGATAATTTCCCGGAGGCGGAGGATAGCCTGGGCCTGGATAAGGTGCAGGACGGTTGTGGTCAATAATTCCGCCAACGATGATTGGCAAGATGTGCTTCCAACCGTCACCGGCTTGCGCTTGCAATGCTCCAAGTGTCAGCATGATTGCGATAATAAGTTTCATATAGTCTCCTGTTTTCTAGTTTGGTTTAGTTTTTTGGGTTCGTTTTAGTTCTTAGTTTTATAATCGAAAGACAATTTACAATTCCAGTGCCAAAAAAAAAGAGCCAATGTGGCTCTTTCTTCGGTAATCACTACTGTTTTTGGAACAGCACTTTCCCAAATTAAAATGGTAATCCAGGGATTTTCACTTTTTTAAGAGCAGGATAGCATTTGTTCAAAAGCATACGCGTTTGGAACAGTGATATTGTGACCTTACCTAAGATAAATTCAGCATTTTCTGGCACCGGTTTAGAGTAGTAATCCTGGCAATGCATCAAGATATCAGAATTCAATTTAAGAACCTGAGTAACAGGTGCACAAAGTGTGTTGTTAATTTTAGCTTCAGTTAAAGCTTTGTTTAAAGCCAATAAGCTTGGGTTAACTCTTTGAATAGTTTCGCAAGACAGATCCCATTGAGTACGGATATCTAATACTTTTTGTTGTTCTAAGCGTAATTTTTCAAGGTTCTCAGCTACGCCTTCGCCTGCAGTGATCGCTGCTTCAAAAAACTTAGAAAAATCAAAAAAATCCCAAATGCTTGCTTGTGCAGTCATTCCGGCACTCAAAACTACTGCTAAAATTAAACGTTTCATTATTGTTCCTTTTTTAAAAAATTTGGTTTGTGATAGGATAAATAAGCTGATTTGGCCATCATTTAGTCTCTCAAACGCTACTTTCCGAACGCTCCCGGCAGAAGTAGGAATTTTTTTCAAGTTCCAAAGCGACTGTTCCAAAATAAGTGCTTAACCGCGAGGCAGATGTTAAGTTTTTTTAAAGAAGGAACTGACAATGATTAAACTATTTTTAACAACACTATTGTTCACAGCTAACACCCTATTTGCAGCCGATAAACTTACAGAACTTAACCTCGATGCAGCTAAAAAAATCGCTGATAAAGCGGCTGCCTGCGGAGTCAAAAACAAGTGGAAGCTTTCTATTGCCATCGTTAATTCGGAAGGCAACTTAATTTATTTTCAGCGCGGAGATGGATCGTACTCAGGAAGCATCGATGCAGCGATTGATAAAGCAAAATCAGCTAACGCTTTTCAACGTCCGACAAAAGCATTTGCCGACAGTATAAAAGAAGGCCGCACCGGACTGCTTTCAGTTAAAAATATCGTTGGAATCGAAGGCGGCTTGCCGATTCAATCCGGCGAAAAACATTTAGGTGGCATCGGCGTTAGCGGAGCCCGCTCAGTCGAAGATGAACAGTGTGCTAAAGCCGGCTTGGAATAACTTTAGTTTAAGTACCTGGGCCCGTCCCCTTGCAGTTCAGAGATATGCAATTTATCAGAGATAGCATCTAGAAAATTTTGAATCCCGCGAACTCCCGGAACTTTTTTTATACATTTTACCAATCTCGCGTTTTCATTTTTTAAAATGGAACCGGTCAAAGTGACAACACCGTTATCAACAGAAGTCATAATGGCCTTCGGATGCGTTACAACTTTACCAAATGCTGTTCTAACTCTTTTGTTCAACGACTCATCACTAACAACCGAACGAGATTTTCGGTTTTTAATTTCCGAGATAGCACCGGAAACACGGTGAAAAACTTTTTTTGCAGATTTTTCTGACCAGTGGCGCGCTCTACGGATTTTTGAGCTTATTTTATCCAGCAGCATACTGCGTCTGCGTTTGCCGCGATGCGGATCAAGAAAATAGGTTATCCCCGCCCCGATGGCGGAACCGGCCAAAACTAATAGCAGGGATGATTCTTTTTGCCTTTTAAAACGATCTTTGTGGGCCATTGTGTCTCCTTGAATAAAAAGGCTGGAATTCAGGAGGTAATAAGAAATGCGATTCCAACTAAAATGGGGAATTGCAATTTTATTTCCAGCCTCAGGAAACTTTAAAATCTGATTTTCAAATTTTGTTACAAATAATTAAGGATCAACAACTTTTCCGGGATTTAACAAACCTTGCGGGTCAAATACCCTTTTCAGCGATTTAAGTATTGCTACTTCGCCCGGCTTTCGTGTGTACCCGATATCGGCCTTCTTGATCAAGCCAACGCCATGTTCAGCTGAAACACTTCCGTTGAATTTCCCAACCAAAGAATACAAATCTTTTTCTACCGCATGATTCTGTTCCAGAAATTCTTCTGCGCTCATGTTTGCCGGCTTTAGTGCGTGAACGTGCAAATTACCGTCTCCGTAATGACCGAAAATAAATAATTCCCAAGCTGAATACTTTTTGCGGAAAATCTCTTCCCATTCCTGTAGAAACGCTTTCATATCCGGAATCGGCACTGAAATGTCGCTGGTGTGCAAATGACCGCGAACACTTAAAGATTCGCTGATTGTTTCGCGGGTTTTCCAAAAGCGCTTCGCGTCTTCCTGAGAAGAAGCTTCAACACCTTCATCAACTATTTCATCGCCGAAAACCTGCTCCATCCAGGCATCGCAATCCTGATTCTTAATTTCAACTAAAACATACTGAGCATGTTTTGCGCTGAACGGATCATGAATTTTGTGTAATGCAGTTGTGGCGTCAAAACAGTTGGCAGAAAAGGCTTCAAACGCATGCATTTCAAATTTTTGCTTTCGGCAGCTTTCTAACAATTCAAAAACTTTGTTGTGATTTTTAACGCCGAAGAAAAAAAGCCGCGTGTCCGTCTCAATAGGCGTCAATTTTAAAATCGCTTCGGTTACAACGCCGAGGGTACCTTCGCTTCCAATAAATAGATGTTTTAAATCAAGGCCTGCATTGTTTTTTTCTAACGGGCCATTTAGCTGCAAGACTTCACCGCTCATCAGCACAACGGTTAACCCCAGTACCCAGTGTCTTGTCATTCCGTATTTAATAACGTTAATTCCACCTGCGTTAGTCGAAATATTTCCGCCAACCGTAGAAGAACCCTTAGAACCGAAGTCCACTGGCCAGGTTAAATCGAATTCATGAGCCGCATGATGAACAGCTTCCGTCACGGCTCCGGCTTCTACCGGCACGGTTAACGAAAGCAGATCTATCTTACCGATCTTGTTCATACGGGTTAATGACAGAACCAGTTCTCCATTGGCTGCCATGGCTCCGCCAGATAGACCTGTGCGGCCTCCTGAAGGCACAACTGCAATTTTATTTTCACTGCAAAGTTTTAAAAGTTTTGAAACTTCTTCAGTAGATCTGGGAAACGCAATCGCTAACGGATTCGGTGCAAAGGTTCTGGTCCAGTCTTTTCCGAAGTGATCTAGATCACCTTCTTCTTGACTGAACATGCCCGCCTGAAAACTTTTTGTTAGGGCCTCTGGTATTGTTTTTGGTAACTTCTGCATCACAAACTCTTTCCGTGCTTAAGCCGTAAACTTTCAACAGCGGCCAGCACCACCGACTCCGACGGGCCAAGCTTCGCTGCATTTTCAAAAATGGCATGAGCCGTTTCAGAATAGCTAACGCGAATTTTTTCTCGGTCCAAAAGCGATTCGGCATATCGAATCGCGCGGTCAATCAATTTAAAATTGCTCGGTCGCACCCACGTCATGACGTTACTTTCAAAACGGCCAAGGCGGCCCATTACAAGTGTCGAATGGGCATTCAGTAAAAGCTTTAAAAACAAATGTTCACAAAGCGGATGCAGCTTTGAAACGCTGAATTTCTTTTTTGTTTTGCCTATAGCGAGCTCCAATGAATTCCCTTTGCGCGACAAATGAAAAGTGTGTTGCTTTCTGCCCTTACCCAGTTTTTTCTTTCGTAATAACGGCAATCTTTTAGAAAAATCAAATCCGTAAAGGCGGTGTTCCCCGGCGACGCCGTTTAACACTTTCCATTCCAGCGGCAAGGGTTCACGCAACAAGAGACGTTTCCAGGCTTCTTTAGCATTTTTAGCCGAAGGCATGTATGCGTACGCCAAAGTCGCAGAAGACTTCGGCTCTCGTTGATTTTCAAATCCAGGCAAACTGAATGTAGGAGAACGCTCCGTTGTGTCTGTAACAACTGTAATGGCATATCGATCGCTGGCATATACAAAGTACTCACCGTTTTTATAAGCGGCAGATTCCAACTCAATAAATGGCTTAAGCTGAGTGTAAGAAATATTTTTCAGGTAAGTCTTAAAAGCCTTCAGTTCTTTCATCGGCAGTTCGTCAGCAAACAAAGCCGCTCCGGCCAAAAACTGTAAAACAGTTGTAGCTTGAAGGCGCGTACTGCCTGAGAGGCTCATTGGCCCCACGTATATACAAATTTTTTCAATGTCGGGATTATTAAGAACTTTGCGCGACCTTGAAACATATTTTTTTAAAATGTCATCCGGGTTGCAGTACAAAAACCAAGGTTTACGGCGAGAAATTCTGGCCGCTTCTTCTGTGGCACCTATAACGGACGGAGTCTCCCCACCTTCAGTGCAACTGACCAGCAAATCATTTTCACCGAAGCCGATATCACGCACTTGCCGTGCACCGAACTCAGGATGATCTTCAAAGTTTTCAATCGAATGCACTAAAGCCAAATCACCGCCGGACATAAACGCACGCACCTGATCGGCCTTTGCGCCTTTATGACAAAAGCGCCAAACATGTTCCAGCGAAAGCGAAAGTCTTCCGGTAGCACCACAGCCATAAAAAAACACACGGCCGCCACGGGCGCGTGTTGCCCGCATGGCTTCAGCAAGCGCTTCAATCTCTTTTTGCTTTTTTAAAACAACACCAATCGCATTAACATCAATATCCTGCAAAATCTTAAGCGCCTTCTCAGGCTTATTCCGCGAAAGTTCAGCCAACTGCTTAGTCTTAGGATGTCGCTGCTCAGTAGGTAAAACCCCTAAATGAAAATCTTTCGCCACAGATAAAAATCGATTAGCTTCTTGAGAATACATAGGCAAAAATTAAATCACGCGAACCAAATGAAGTCCAGCAGTGCGCCTGCTTAGATTGCAATGCAATCAAGTGAAACCCCATCCAAAAAGTGCACTAATCCGTTCGCGAAGGCGAACAAGGGGCCCTATCGCGGAAGCGATGGGGAAAAAAAGAAGCAAACTTTAAAAAACTGGGGAGCGAAGCGACCAAATTAATAGGAAGTTTGGAGCGGGAGACGGGACTCAAACCCGCGACCTATGCCTTGGCAAGGCATCGCTCTATCAACTGAGCTACTCCCGCAATAATAATTGCGAACTGAGAATTTAAATAGATTACGACGCTCTGTCAACAGCTTCATTTGCTGTATTTTTAACCATTTCAGCTACTTAGACTAATCGTTGGCCACGCTTAGAAAGTAATTTATTGTATTACGGTGAATATCATACACCTGCTATCGCAAACCCATCTGACCGGCGCTGAAGTATATGCTGTCAGTTTGGCGCACGAACAAATCAATCAAAACCACCGCGTGTATCAGGTATCAAACGGATTCTATTACGATTCCAATGCCATCAAAATCCAAAAAGACATCGAAACCAAGTCTTCGTTACAATTTTGGAAAAACGTTCTTTGGCTCAGAAACTATATCCGAAGCCAGCAGATTCACGTTGTGCACAGTCACTCGCGCGCGGCCGCCAAGGTGGCGTTCTATGCCTGCGCGGGCACCGGCGTCGCTCACGTTAGTAGTGTTCACGGCAAACAGCACTCTTCCATTTCAAAAAAATTGTTCAGCAAGTATGGTCAGTTTATTATCGCCGTTTGTGAAAATGTAAAAACGCATTTGGTACAAGACTATAATTACAATCAATCTCGAATAAAAGTTATTCCAAACCCGATAAGTCCTGATGAGTTCTTTTTTTTAAAACGCCAGCGAAAAATCACGGATCCGGTAAATATTGCCATCGTAGGCCGCGCCACCGGGCCAAAAGCCGAACGCACCAATTTAGTTCTTCGGGCGCTTTTTTCTGAACGTTTTAAAGAGTTAAACTATAAAGTCCACATTGTCGGCGCACGCATCGATCAGTTACAGGTCAGCAGAGAAATTAAATCTCAGTTGGTAGAGCAGCAGATCCCCCGCCTGACTTCAAAATTATATTCTGAATTCGATATTGTTATCGGCTCCGGCCGGGTTTGTATGGAATCCCTGATCAGCGGTATACCGACTATCGCCTTCGGCGAAGCTTGTTACAACGGGCCTGTTACTGAAAGCAATTTTGAAAAATCATTTGAATCGAACTTCGGCGATATCCATCCGGAATTTGAAAATCCTACCTTAGACGAAGGCCGGTTCCTGCGGGATATTGCTGAAGTTATTAATGGGCTTGGCGCTGATAATTCAAAACAAACTTTTTTGTCGGACTTGGCTGTCAAAACTTTTTCACTGAAGCAAATCGGTCAAAAAGTAATGCGAGTCTATGAGTCTGCTTATTTTATTAAAAATCACCCGTTTTGGATTCCCGTACTCATGTATCACAAACTTCCGAAGTCCGCGCCGGACAGCCAACACAAAATTTATGTCACTGCAGAAAATTTTGAGAAACACTTAAAGATTTTTAAATTTCTGGGTTTTACGGCCCTCACCTTTTCGGAACTTTCGTTATACCGAAAGGGCCTGTTACAATTCCGTAATTTTCCTAAAAAACCCCTGGTGCTGACCTTTGATGACGGTTACAGAGATAATCTTGAAATCGCCTCACCGCTTTTAAAAAAATACGGTTACAGGGCACAGCTGTTTTTACTCGCCAACAAAGAAATTTCTTCTAACGTATGGGACCAAGATTCAAAAGAGCCCGCCCACGAAATTGTATCCGGTGCTGACCGTCAAAAGTGGAAGGATTCCGCATTTGAAATCGGTTCACATGGATTTTCTCATCAAAAAATCACCGAATTTACTCCCCAGCTTGCCTTTGACGAACTGAAGATTTCGAAACAGGAGTTAGAAAAAGAATTTAACGTTCCCGTAATTTCTTATGCGTTTACCTATGGAACAACAAATGAACAGTCTGCACAACTTGCAGAAGATGCCGGTTACGAATTTGCCTTGAATACCGATTCTGGCGGCTATCATATTGAAGAAAACCCGTATTCAATCTTTCGGGTTAATATTTTTCCTGAAGAAAACTTTTGGTCACTTTTCAAAAAGACATCACGCTGGTACCGGCGTTATTATTATTTAAAGAGAAAAAAATAACTAAAACCCTAAGAAGCTTAAAAAGTTCACGACAACAATCGTTAAACTATACGCGACGAGATTACTTAAAAACAACTGCAGTAACGCCGGCTTCCAAGAGCCCATTTCACGCTTCATAACACCTACGGTAGACGTGCATTGCAGGGCAATCATGAAGAATAAAAACAGTCCCACTACACTTGCTGTCGTAAATATCGGAG
>JANWIU010000078.1 GCA_025449725.1 Pseudobdellovibrio sp. | reverse complement strand
TCCTGCTCCTACTGCAATTTTTCCTGTACCGCTTAAAATTAAATTTGAAGCGCCGGTTAAAGTTAATGAACCGCTCATAGAATCACCGGCTCTATTTACCGGACTGTAACCTAAAGCATTCGTTACATCTGTTGAATTGATAGTGGTAGCTGCAGTTACACGGCCTTTAGCATCCACACTTACTTTTGAATATGTGCCTGAAGCCACACCGGTATTTATCAGTGTTAATAAACCGGTGTTATCGATACTGGCATCGCCACTGATCACAACCGGAGTTGCAACACCGCCCGCATTACCGACGTAAATATTCGCACTTGCTAATGCCGGAGTTAATTTATTGTTAAATGTTGTCCAATCAGTACTTGTCAGATAACCGTTCGCCGCACCTGTTGCCTGCGAAATTGAAATGACCGGAGTGGAAGTTCCGCTGACAACACTTAACGGAGCATTCGCCGTCACATTTGTAACTGTACCGCCGGAACCAACCGCAGAACCGACAAGAATCCAGCTAGCACCGTTAGAATACCAGATTTCTCCTGTATCGCTTGCAACAAATACTCGTGAAGGAACAGTCGCTGGCGGAGTCGCCAACAAAGTAGCGTAAGTCGCCGACTGCATTGTGCTGACGCCACCGGCCTGAGTTAAGATCGCATCTGTAATTCCGTAACCGGCAATCGTTGTCGGAGTCGATGTAACTTTGCTCCAGTTAACATCGTTAATTTTTGCATTTGTAACCGCTAAATTGGCAATTTTCCCGGTTGTGATAGCGTTATTCACAATCGTGATCGCGCCACTGGAAACGATAGTGGCATCACCGGTCATGCTGACAGCTGTTGCGGTTCCACTGGCGTTACCAACTAAAATTTGATCTTGCGGCAACACATTTGATATCGGTGTGTAACCTAACGCCGTCGTCACTTGAGAAGTCGTAAGGGCGTAAGCCGTACAAGTTACCTGATCAGTAATGGCAGAATATGTTAATGTTGAACCCGCCGCACAGGCACCGGCCACATTAAACCAAGGGTTTGCAACAGGAATAATAGAAGAGCGAATATTTGTAAAATTTAAGTATTGTTCAGCTGCAGAGTTTGCACCGTTACCGACCCAAACCATTCCGGTACTTAAAGTGTTTGAACGTTTGTTATTAAAAGTTGTCCAGTCAGAACTAGTGATATAACCGTCTGTTGTTCCGTTACCCTGAACAATAGAAATATTCGGAGTTGATCCACCGGAAGAAGCCAGTGGCGCCGAAGCCGTAACATTTGTTACACCAATTGAAGAAGGTGAAACCCATGAAGTGTCGCCCGATGCATTTGTCATCAGTAAAGTACCTGATGCAGGAGCCGTCGTTGGTAACGTTAATGTGTAGTCAACCGCCAGTGCATTCGGAGCTTTAATCTGCGCGAAGTTAGTATTTCCTGCATTATATAGATATAAATTTCTTCCGGAAAAATTTGTCGCCTGTACGGTACTGAATGAAGAATTCCCGGAAGCATCACGTTTAACAAGCACGCTTGGGGTTGCGCTATTAGTTGCAGCTAAAGTATCAGTAACCGATTGATTAATTTCAGCAGCGGTTCTTCCGCCAACAGTTGCGACTGTCGGGCCCGGATAAGTTCCTGTCAAATCACCGCTGGCTGCGCTTCCTGATTGAATCGCACCGGTAATACGTGAATCATTACCGGCCGCAACTGTTCCTGAAACCGTACCCACATTTAAAGTTAAAACCGGAGTTGTTTGTGAAGTCGCAACAGAAATATATGCATTTGCTGAAGTAACGCTGGTAACGGTACCGCCACCGTCAGTAAAAGGAATCCAAGATGTTCCGTTAAATTGAAGAGTTTGTCCTGCTACCGGTACGGTTGCTGAAAGCGGGCGGCCTCTTAACGCCATAACTGAAGTTGCCGCTTGTGTTCCTGTCACATCACCCGATAACGAACCTGTGAAACCCACTGCAGGATCAGTTGATTTTAAATAGAAGCTGCTATTACCGGAAATAGTATCTAAAAGTTCCGTGTATTGCGTATTATTAAGAGGGCTCACGTTGAACGGAGCACCGCCACCATTCACAACTCGCATTAAAGCATCAACAGGGAATCCACCTACATTAACCGATTCAATCGCCATCGGAACATAGCTTGCAACCTGCGTTGGAAGCGGTTCCCATGTGCCCGGCGCCATTGTTACTGAATCATAGAATGAAATTGAAATACGGCGTGAATCAGTTGCAGCCGGAGTCCAGTTAACCGGCGCCGCAAGATCACAAGTACCACCTGGTAAGTTGAAAGCTCCGAAAGTATTTTTATTACTGAAGATTTGTTGTAAAGAATAAGCGCCGCCGTCAGTTCTGACACCGAGACCTGCATTCAAACGCAGAACATACACACCGTTTGTTACAGTGCGCGTGATTTGCTCTTCGTACATTATACAGCTGTCGCCGGCTGTTGTCGGTGTTCTAACTTGTACGCGGAAAAGAATCGGTCCGTTTAAACCTAAGTTCGTGGTGCTATCTACCAAACGGCCATGAAACGTCATTTCCTGAGCTTGCGCCGCCCCTGCAGCCAGGATCATCAAGAACATCAGAGATAAAAATATTTTCATATTTTTAATCATCTTTCAGCTCCCGATAAAATATTGGACTGAGAATTTACATATATATAGTAGTTGCCCGACGGCGTCGTTACACCTGAAGGCTTCGGAGTTCCTAAAGCAAAATTTCCGTTCACAGGAGTTTCAGCCGCACTGTAATTCAAAACCGGATAGTTTGCGTCTTCCACCGGAACTTCCGGCACTAAAGAGCTATTGGCATAATGAACGTTAGTGCCCGTACCTGCGGTATTTTCATATTGAATACTGCTTGGAACAAAAGCGGCACTGCGGAATTGATATTTAGTAGGGAAGGCGCGAACCGTGTTACTTGCACGTGTTCCTATAGAGTTTGTCGCCAGGACATAGAATTCATATTCGATACCGTTAGTTAAACCGGTAACAGTATAAGGAGAAGTCACTCGCACGACCGAACTCCATGGATTGGCCGTATAAGCTTCGCGATAAAAAATCGTATAATAAGGAGAAGTGAAAGCACCGGTGGTTTGCATGTAAGCCGCATTTTGCCAGCTGACTTCAACCGAACGGTCTGCACCGATGGCATCGATAATTGCAAAAGCGCCGGGAGTTAAAATATGAACCACTGTTAACTGAAATGATGTTGTAACTGTGTTCCAGTAATCATAAGCGGAAAGAGAAACGGTTAATACACCGTACTGATAAGCTTTTGGCGCGATTCTTAAAGTACAATTCGGATAAGTACCACCGACTGTCAAACCCGTACTGTCTATAATAGTGTTATTAGATGAAGCCACCTTCACGTTGACGAAAGAACACATCATGAAAGTATCAGGATCACTCATCGTAAAATTGATTGTCTGAATATCATTCTCATCAATAACGTAGTCTGCAACCGGACCAATAGTTGGCGGCGCAGATGGAGTATGCTTTCCCGGCTCAAAATTAGGATCTAGACGCGATTTGTTTCCACCCAGCGGATTGAAGTCACAGCTAGCCAGCAGCAACGATGCCGCAAATAGCACGATAGAATGAGTGAAGCTCGACTTAAACGTACTGATAGCTCACCTTCCACTCTCCATTATAGCTCATACCTACCAATCCTTCAGCTTCCATGCATACCCAAATTTAAAACCCAGCTCTGTCGCTTTCTGCAGTAAAATATCTGTATTCTGCTGAGACGACTCGTAACTAACTGTACCAAAAAGATACTCCCGAATGCGGTCATGCATAACCGTTGCAGCCAACTCATACGCGGTGCCGGGCTGGACTACGTAACCGCTGGTCTTTGTTGCCGTCATGCTTAACAAATTTAATTCGGCGTCGACGCGAAATTTTCCCATTTGTTTTACCATGTAGCTGACACCGGCATGAATATCGAGAACCGGTACGGCATTCACAACAACACCGCCATCATCGGGAATAAAAATATTATCCGGATTAAATCGGTAGAAGAGCCGGTCCTTCTGAGAAATGCCGGCTTTCACTCCCCACTTGCCAGTTTCCCAGCGAACATCTGCGGTGAATGAATTTAAAACTTTTTTACCTTGCTCAATCGGCACTTCACGAACTTCGGGCTGAATGTCGTTATTCAAAGTTGTGAAGTTTAAATCCGTGCGCAAGCTATTGTTCCAGTAGTTGGTCCAACCGAAGCCGATTTCAGGATTCATTTTGCTCAGTAACACCCCGGTACCGCCCGTCGTGCGGTCAACACCGTCGTAACGGTTGAACCAAGCGCTGCCCGTGGCGTACAAAGCTGAATAGCGCGTGATACATTCAGTTCCGGTCCATTCGCCTTCACAAATCATTCGGTAACGAAGGGCATCCGACACATCAGTGTTGTCACCTTTCACATCGTCCAAATCCACAGTGGTTTCGCCGGGCATGGCTTTGTCCAAAATATCTTTTGTTTTAGAGTCAGGCCCAGTATTTTCACTTTTCACTTTGCCGACATTCGACGTGGTTTCTATTCTGGTGGCGGTAATCAGGCGATATTGGCCGCGATCAATTACTCGCCAGCCGATAATTTGCTCTTCGCATTTGAACGGAATTAAAATCTCGGTGCCCGTCTCAACCGACGTTTGTCCCTGAAGTTTATTAATTGTTTGAAGTTGTTCTAACGAGCCACCAGCGCCCATTACGGGGTCGAGCTGAAAATTTTTAAGTATTGAAAAAAAATCATCGCCGCTTTGAATGGTGTACTTAACCGGCTTTGTAACTTTGGTACATACTTGTGCATTAATGTTCTGCATTAAAAAAAATTGCAGACCAAAAAACATAATGGCTTTTACTATGTTAAGAAAATGTAAATTCCTATTCACAACTTTAATTATTTCAACGACTTAGAAATAAATAAAGGTATCGTTTCGTATTACTGATTTTCTAGACTGGCTGGAAGTCTTGTCTTAGGTTCAAACAAATTTTGTACATCTGCCTGTTCGGTTTCATTTTTGAAAATAAATCTCGACTTAAGGCTGTCATCATTTTCAAGTTTGCCGGCAAGATCCGACAACTTTTTTGCTTTATTCTTGATTCCACCTCGACTGTAGACCTGTGAAAGCGAGCGAACAAAGAAGGATTCGTTTGGATTTTCTTCGTAATACTCTTCAAAAATGGCCACGGCTTCGGTCGAGCGGTTTTTTTGCATCAGGACCCAAGCTAAAATCGGTTTGATGTTCTTATTTTTTGATTTTAATTCCAAAGCCTTATTCGCAAAAAACAAAGTCTCATCTACGTTTTGGTTTTTTAAGTACCACAGCTCTGAAAGCATCGAATAAGCATCGCTACTTTGCGGATTTATTCTCAATGCCGCCAGAATCTGTTTTTTGAAAGATTTCTGATTGTTCAATCTAAAATGCAAGTAGGCCATTTTCAGTCGTAGCTCTTCATCTTTAGGAAAGATCTGAATGCCTCTTTCAAAAAGAGCAATCGCTTCCACATAGCGTTTGTTTTCTATCAGGAAGTCTCCATAGGCCTGATACACCTGAAGCTGGTCCGGTCTTTTTACAAATGCTTCTCTCAAAACATTTAATGCCTTGTCATCTTGCCCGGTCGACTTGTAGTGAAGTGCCAGTTTGGCCTGCGCATCAGCAAAGAATTCAGAAATGGGCGATACTTGTGCTAAGACAAAAGCTGCATCATCCATTTTATTTTGCGTGATATAGATCTGACCAAGATAATAGCGGGCCTCGTCCGAACTGCCCTCCACCGCCAGTTTCAAATACTTTTCCTCTGCGGTTTTCAGTTCTTCCATCAGAAAGTAACAGTGGGCAATTTTAAGTTCGATTTCCTGACCGCCGACAACTACCTTTTGCTTTTCATATTCGCGGATTGCGACCTGGTAAATACCGGCCTGCACGCTTGCAAATGCAAGATGCTGAGAAATTTCAAGATCAAAGCTATGAGTATTCGAATAGTTCAGCAGCGCAGATGCCGCTTCTTTGTAAAGCTTCTGATCGTAAGAATTTTTTGAAAATTCAACCAGAATATCTTTATCGCGAGGGTCAAGCATCACCGCTTGTTTTAAGGATTCACGGTAAGCTTCGGTTTCGCGCTTCGCTTTATAAATCAAAGCTTTTTCATAGGCAATTTTACCGGCATTAGAATCATTAACCGTGATTTTTACAAGATTGGCGAAGGCTTCGTTATACTTTTTTTCAAGCTTGAAAATGTAAAACAGGGCCCATTGGGCTTCTTCTTCGTGATTGTTAATTTTCAAAAGGCGCTCGTAAACTTCACGGGACTTCGTGTAAAGTCCGGCATCCAGGTAAAGATCACCCATTTTCTTCATCACGGTCAGGTTTGTGGGCTCGATTTTTTCTGCGGTTTGAAGCGCAATCAAAGCCAAAAGATACCGCTTCATTGACGCATAAACGTCAGAAAGCCCGATGTAAGCAGTAGCAGAGTTCGGATTGTGAAGAAGTGAAAGCTTGAAGTTCTCGACCGCTTTTTCATACTGCTTCACTTCAGAATATCCGTGAGCCATCTGTTCGTAGTACTCAGCACGAGTGATGTCATGCGGGTACATGTCCGTTTGAAGCGTCGGAATAGACAGCAAAATGGTATCCGGCTGCTTGGTCACACTGGTGCAACCGAACAATACCGCTGCCAAACAAATTAAAAAAGCCGTTGATTTCACACTGTACTTATCGGAATTCACACACTATTCTTAACTGGACTAGACCATAGGAGAGGTGTGATGTCTTTCTTCGTTATAACCGTCTTAATCGCAATGACGACTGCATTTTCGCCTGCCTATGGTGAACCGCTGGACTTTTTCAAAGACACCTATGAGGAATCCGACATAAACTTCGACGAAATTTTTGCACCGATCAGAGCCAAAAACAGTTTGGCCGAAGTTTATCAATTTCTTTATCCGCAAGGAATCATCAAGTCTTATTACATTCCTGCAGAAGGCACACAAAAAAATATTTTGGTGATGATTTCCGGCGTTCACGGAGTTGAGGGTTTTACCGGATCTGCGATTCAGCGTTATCTGTTAAGCAACGGTTTTAACGTACGCAATACTGCGCTATTGATGATTCATGGTTTTAATCAATGGGGCTTCAAAAATTTGCGGCGAGTTAACGAAAACAATGTCGACCTCAACCGAAATTTTATTCTCGATAGAAATCATTTTAAACCTGACGACTCACAATATTCTTTGTTGAATGATTTCATAAATCCGGTCGGCCAGCCCCATGAAAATCTGTTAGAACACGGACTTTTTTTGGTAAAAGCAGTTTACAAAATTGCGCGCTACTCGATAGAGCCTCTTAGGTCTTCGATACTGCGCGGGCAATACAGCTTCAAAAACGGTTTGTTCTACGGCGGCAAAGAGCCACAGGATCAACATTTGATGATTCAGCAACTGGTAGCTAAATATTTTAAACCTTACAAAAGAGTGATGCTGATTGATCTGCATACCGGTTACGGACAACGTGGAAAATTACATTTATTAGCAGGAAAAGCGGCAGAATCGAACTCGCAGGAATTGCTGAAAATTTTCAGCGAAAGCGAAGTTGATTTTGCGGACAAAAAACATTTTTACGCAGTTCAAGGGGAAATGATTACTTATTTCGGCGAACAAATATTTGAATCAACCAGAGCCGATGTTGTCGGTGTTACATTTGAATACGGAACTCTCGACAGTCAAAAAACAGCCGGTTCAATCGAATCATTACGCAGAATGGTGCTTGAAAATCAAGATCATCAAAACCCCGGTTCTCCCGATCACAACAAAATTCAAAATCTTTTTAAAGAAATGTTTTACCCAAGTGATCAGCAGTGGCGCGCTAGAGTACTTACTCAAACTGATGAAAGAATGAAAAAAGTAATCTCCTATTTGAACCAGTGACAACCGCATATAGGTTTGTCGGTGACAAAACGGTCCTGAAAAAGCTGGCATCAAACTTGATTATGATTCTCTCCAAGAAAAACAAACCACTTTCCTTGGGGGAAACTATGAAAATTTTACGTTACGGAATCGCTATTACAACGTGTATGCTCTTAACCGCTTGTGATGAAACCTATGAAGGCCAATTGAACCTTCAACAACCAATAACTCTTAAGATGAAAAAAGATGCAGATCTTGTCATTCCAATGGGATCACAAGCTGCAAAAATCAAAGCTTCATCTGATAAGGTTAAACTGAAGCTGACTGTTGACGGCAAAGAAAGAGAAGTCACTTTCAAACTTCCTAAAGGCACAAAAATCAGATCATTTAATGACGTGAACATTGCACCTGAAGCCAGCGGCCAGCCTTACGCACTTAAAGGTTCAGAAAACACCGACTACAATGACTCTGCACCGGTTAGAACAACCGAATCTTGTACTTACCAAACGTCTGAACGTGAATGCGGTTACGAAACCACTCCTCGTACTTGCCGTAACGAACAAAGCTGTCACCTGACTCCTGCAGGTCAACAATGCACCAGCGTACCTGTGTGTACCGGTGGCGAAACACGGTATGTTTGCCGCGATAGAACCATTACTCACTACGGCACTCAAGATGTTGAATACTACATTACTTACTCAACAACTTCTCGCCAAGTAAACATCATCGACCCTGCTTCTCAACAAGTAGTTGGTCACTTCAGCAACACATCACATGATTCTAATAAGCACTACACTCACCAAAGTTCATGCTATGCAAATGGCGGCTGGAGACCATAATCAAAGAACGTAATTCGAAGTCTGACTAAAGACTCAAAGAATCTAATTCGCTCTTAATATCCTGGATGGCGTTCAAATGTTTGAGCACATCCAGGTTTTCTTTTAGCTGTTCTAAACGGCTGGCACCTAAGATAACCGTACTGACATTCGGATTCAGCGCGCACCACCCGATGGCCAGATGACTCATCGAAATTCCTGTTCGTTTT
>JANWIU010000077.1 GCA_025449725.1 Pseudobdellovibrio sp. | reverse complement strand
TAACGGGAAAAAAAGGAGACTAATGCAGCGAAGATAGCTATAGTTTTTCTATGCTAGAATTCGTGACGGTCAATAGCCCGCGCCAAATTAAAAATCTTTTAAATTCTTACGATCCGTTAAAAGACACATGGATTGTTTCGGATCTTAAATCGAAGCAGGAAATTCAAAATATTTCTGTTCGGCAATACGGATACTTTTCTGATGACGCTATTTTACGTGTCAGTGATTTCTGGAAGCTGTGGATACGCCGCCTGGCTCCAACTACCCAAGTGGTCAGCAGCGACTTCGTTAAAATAATTATTCAAAATTTTGTGGAAGACTTTGGTGAAAAGCTGGGAGTCGCTGAAAGCGAGATTTTAACGCTGACCAAGGCCGTGCAGGAATTTGCTCCTATTTTGTTACACCCGAACGGTGATGAGCTGGTTCAGGAATGGTTAGAAGCTGAATTTTTAAAAGAACAAAAACAGAAGAAGTGGACCCGCTGGTACCAACTTGCGAAGATCGTCACAAACTATTTGTTAGACCGTAATCTAATCGACTCCCGGTGGTCGGCGGCTTACATGCAGACACTTGATCTAAATTTATTTCGGTGGCAGCGGCGGTTGATTGTTGATCTCGGCAGTGAGCTTTCTTCGGTTGAGATGGGACTTTTTAAAACTCTTTCGCAAACTCAGGATGTGGTCATCGTGGTGCCACAGCCGGAATGGGCGCGGCGGTTTCCATATTTACTTAACGTGTACAAAGAAAACCTCGGTCTGGGAAAAGTGTCAGAAGCCCCACCGGTGGATTTCGTTCCGTCATTGGCGCAAGATCAGTTCGTCCGCCTGTCAACCCAGCTAGCCGAAGTTAAGTTTGCAGTGGCAAAAGCACGCCAGTGGGCCGATTCCGGAGTGGCGCTTGAAGACATTGCTATCATTGCTGCCGATATCGAAAAGTACTGGCCCGTTCTTCAGCATTATCTCGAAGAAGAAGGACTGCCTTACAGTAAAGATACTGTTGCATCTCTTAACGGTTTGGGTGATGTACAAAATCTGTTGGCAGTTTTAAAGAACTATTCTCCTGACGTTTCGTGGGACAGCTTAGAAAAGGTTACCTTTGCAAATAATCAGGACGTTAAATTTCAGTATGAAAAATTTAAAGGTCTGTTTTTTCAATTATACGATCAAGATGACCTGGGTCGGGATCACCAAATAAAAGAACTCTACTACCGCAAGGTGGATTACGCTTCGCCCATTTCACGTGAAGAATTTTTAAAGTTTCTGGCTGTGGAAATCTGGCCGCGCCTCCCTGAATCCGGCACGAAGTTCGAGTTGTTTGAAGTTATTTTTAAAGATTTGATTGGTCAGAGTGTTTCTGTAGACGGGTTGCCTGAAGGCAGCAAAGGCGAATCCAGATTTAAGAGAAGTTTGTGGATTTCATTTTTGAAAAGCCGGTTATCAGGAAAAGAACGGACTATTCAGCGAAGCCAACAAGGCGGAATCAACATTTTTTCATTGATGTCAGCCCATATGACGGCGTCGGTTCATAAGATTTATATCGGCATGAACGAAGAAAGCTTTGTAAAGCGAAATACAACGTTGATCGGCCTTCAGGATAGCAATGCACTGAAGAATGTTTTTGATCTGGCTGTTGAAAGCTCCGAAGAAAGTTATTTGGATTTTAATTTGCGTTGGCAAAGTCTTACGTCAACCCCGCAAACAATTTTTACCTCAGCGCACGTGAGCTTCAATTCTGACCCTTTAAATGCGTCCTTATTTTTTATTGAAAATTGTCCGAAGTCAGATGTAATTGTTCCAGGCCCAACCCGTGTTGACGAGCTGCAAAGCTTCTACCGTTCAGGCGAAAAAGCAGCGCCTGAGGTTTCAACCTTCCGTTTGCTACAGGACAAGAACGGCTTTGAAGCCAATCTGAATCCTCAGTTATTTAAAAGTTTATCGGTGGGTGATATCGAAAGTTATGCACAGTGTTCGTTTAAACTACTGGCCTCAAAAGGCTTTAGACTTCGTACAGAAGCGCAGGCTGCGCTGGATCTGGATAGCAGAGACAAGGGAAATATTGCCCATGCTTTGTTTGAATTTGTACTTAAAAACATTTCCGCGGAACTTAACGAACAGGAAGTAATGGATTTTCTGGATTCAGAACGAACAGAGCGCCGGCTTTATGTGAATTTGGATCGTGTTTGGCAAATTCAACGTGGTAAATTTTTATTGCTCGCAAAAAAATTCCATAAGCTGGAAAAAGAACGCGCCGGTCTCTACTCCTTTGAAACAGAAAAAAAGGTACAGGCTTATTTTGATATTAAAAACAGCCGCTTTTCTTTAGAGCCGGTCGCAGGTGCCTTTGAATTTAATTTACGAATTGACAGGATCGACACCCATCGCGAAGGCAAGTTCTGTATTATTTATGATTACAAATCTTCGCACCGGGATGAACACAGGGCTACAAATTGGATTTCGGAGTTTCAATTTCAAATGCTGCTTTATATCTCCATTATGAAACTTTTGTTGCCTGAGGATCTTAGCCTCAAGGGTTCTCTCTATTACTATTACAAAAGTTTTACAGCGGACCGTGGAATTATTGATTCTGATATTGGTATTAACGAATTTCTTTTCAGCAAACAAAATAAGTCTTTGCATGATGAAGAAAAGTGGGCCGCCCTAAACGATGAGTTCTTAAAAGTTCTAACTGAAGTCTTAACCCGCCTAAGTAACGGCGAATTCGTTACTGAACCTTACGATCAGGAAATTTGCGGTAAATGTGATTGGAGCAAGCTATGCCGAGCCACACATCTGAATTAATAAGCCGATCACAGTTTATACGAGCAGGTGCAGGTGCAGGGAAGACAACGCGCTTGATCGGCACTTTTTTAGATTTTGTAAAAGAGTTTCGTAAAGCCCATAACCGGTTTCCACGCGTTGTTATGACTACGTTCACCCGCAAAGCCACTCAGGAAGTAAAAGAGCGTCTTTTGGTAAGTGCTTTGCAACAGGGAGAAAAAGAAATCTTTGAATATATCAATCAGCGCTCCTTCGTTCAGATTTCAACGATTCACGGTCTTTTAAATCTTTTCTTGAAGCAATATTCGGATTTGTTGCAGTTTCCTCAGGAAATAAAAGTTGTCGATGGTCCGGAGTACGAGCGAAAACTGAAAAGGCAAATCAATGATCTATTGAAGGCCAAGCCTCAGTATATGGAGCTATTTGAAACCTATACGTTTGTGAAACTGGTTTCGATTTCAGGCAAAGCATTGGAACTAAAAGCGCAGTATCGCAATTTTCATTATGCTACTGCAGATTCACTCCGAAATTTTGCTGAAAAACAAAGATTTGAAATCGCCAACGTTATTGATGTTATTCTTGAAGGAAGTGCCGGCGCCGCAAAATCGTGGCCGCCGTATCTGGAATATTTGAGTCACATTAAGGCCGCAGTCCTACGTAATAGCCTTGAAGAAGTTAACGCACTTCTTGAAAATGCGGTAAGAAAGCCAAACTATAGTGAAGACAAACCCAGTATCGATCCTGCTACTCATGACCTCATTGAAAAGCTGAGAAAACAAATGCTGGTAGATCTCTGGGATACAGAAGAGTTTATCAAAAATCATGAAAAATTGAATAATCTCTTCTTTTCATATGTAAATGATCTTTACGAAATTTCAGTCCGACAAAAGCGCTTGACCGGCGATCTCACAATGAGTGACTTAGAGAACCTGACTTTGCAGATTATTGAAGCCCATCCTTCAGCTGCGCAGGAATTTTCAGAGTCCTGGGATTACTTTATGCTGGACGAGTATCAGGATACAGCGCCGGTTCAGGTCAGAATCCTTAACCATCTCATTGGAAGGAAGCCTTGCTTTGTTGTAGGAGATCCGCAACAGAGTATCTATCTTTTTCGCGGCGCCAGATCTGAAGTGTTTCAGGAAAAACAGGACCAGATGACAGCCTCGAATGCGAAGATTGATGTGTTGCAAACCAATTATCGTTCAGAGCCTTCACTGATGAAGTTTATTAATGAATTTTTCTCTGAGTACAGTAAGCAGTTCAAACCGATGATTCCAAAAGCCGAAACGGCAGATAAGCAGACAGAATTCGACGCCGTTTACGCAAAGTCTGAGTCGCAGGCTGCAGGCGCCATTCACCATATTCAGTCCTTGTTCAAAAAAGGCGTTAGCCCGCAAGATATTTGCATTTTATCCCGTAACAATAAGAACCTGGAAGAAGTGGCGGCGCTCGCTTCTGGGGTCGGAATCCATGTGCAGCTACAAGCAGCGGCCGGCTTCGAAGAAACCCGTGAAGTTCAGGATCTGATAGGGTTTAATAAATTTTTAAATAATCCGCATGATGACGAGAATTTTGTCAGCTTGGTTCGCAGCCCTTGGTTCTATATCAGTGACGAAGACCTGGTGTGGCTTGGGGAAATTAAACGGCAAAAAAGATCATCGCTGTGGAGCTGTTTGCTTCAAAGCGAAAAAGCATCTCAAGCCGCTTCGCTGCGGCGCTATCTAGAGCTTTTTGACGGCACCGGTGTCTTTCAAACCACAAAACGATTTCTATTAGAAAAAAATTTCGTCAACTTTTCAGGGTTCTATGACCCGAACGGAAAACGTGAAGCTAACATTTTTAAATTTGTCGATGCGTTGGCTCAGGCTGAAACACGCCCGGGGTTTTCCCTTGGTGTATTTTTGGAAGAGCAGTTTCAGTCATTGCAGTTGGAAAGCGGGGCCGGAAGGGCCGAAGCTCAGCCTGTGATACAGCCTGATTGTGTGACGTTAATGACGATTCACACTTCTAAAGGTCTTCAGTTTAACCATGTTATAGTTCTGGGATTCGCTGATAAACTTAAAATATCAAATGTTTCGGATCTGAGTTTTGATCCGGTCTCACAAAACTTCAGCCTGGCTTTATTTAACGACGAAGAAATGAAACAGGAACCCAGCAATTGGGCTAAATCCCTCCGAAAAGCATTTAACGAACGTGAACGCGCTGAAAGCGAAAGACTGCTTTATGTCGCTATGACGAGAGCGATCAAAAGTTTATGTCTTATTTTGAAAACGTCGACAAGAAAACCGGATAGTTCCTCTTGGGCCGCAAAAATTTCTTGGCCCGAAGCGGGGGCGGTGTTCGGCGAAGCTTTTAAAGGTACAAGCGTTGAATATAACGGACCGTTTGAGCAGGTGGAAAAATCTGAGTCCATTGCCGGCGAAGTACGTAAGAAGTTTTCGGAACCGTCTGATCAGTTATCAGAGGCAAAATCGGTTACGGATCTATTGAGCGTATCTTCACCGACCGGTACCGATTTTAATCAGCAGTTATTGAATTTGCATAAAGCGCAGTACGGTTCTGACCTGCACCGTGTTTTTGAATCTCTGAAGTTTCTAGATGCCGATAGATTGAAGCAACAGCTTCAGGCTAAAGACCGGGACGCCATTGACTATTTGCTGAGTATTCCAGAGATCAATTTGGAACGGATTCTGGAAAGCGGCCATAACGAATGGGGCTTTGGATTGAAGACAAAGACTCGCTTTATACAAGGTCAAATCGACTTATGGGCGGATTTGGAAGACGAAATTCATGTGATCGACTATAAGACGGGAAGCTCGCATTTTAAGGATAAAGCGCTAGAGCAATTGGCGTATTACACCTGTGCCCTATATGAAATGAAATTGATCTCTCCTGAAAAAAAGATCATTCACTCGGTTATATATCCTTTAGAAAAAAAGATTGAGATGAAGAAGTACTCGAATCACACTGATTTTCAAAAACAATTACCAAAAAAAATAGCTGATATGTTCTAAAAGAGGTGAGCGTTGCCGCTCACCTTGTTTAATTGATTTATTTACTGCAGAACAGTGTCAGAGTCCACTGCGCCGGACAGAATTGAAAGCTTATCGATAACATCAAGTTGTAATTCCAAAGTGTCATCTATTTTAGACGTATTCATCATACGGCTTGAAATAATATCACCGCTTAACTCGCCGATTACTGTCGCAACCTTTAACGTCTTACTGTAGTCACCAACATAGTTGAATCCTGAAGCCAACAGCTGAAAGTCTTCAAACCTTTGATTCTGCTGTTTCAGCTTACGTAAAGCGTTGATAATCATTCCCGCAGTTTTTTGGAAGTCTGCTTCTGTTTTGGCTGCTTCCAACATTCCTAAAGCCTGCTTAATGATGTCAATTTGCGAAGCCAGCATTCCCCGTAGCGCCGTTACTTGGTTGGCAAAATTAATCGGAGAATCAGCGGCGTCCATTTCCTTATCCAGGATAAGGCCGTTCTCATTAACTTCGCGTAATTTTGCAAGTAAAGCCGCCGCCAGAGCATCCGCTGAATCTTTAGATTTTTTAAGATCTTCATCTTCGGCAAAGTACTGATCATCAGTTTTTGCTTTGGCTGCTTTACAAGCGTCTGACTGTGCGTCTTCAGCACAAGCATCGGCTTTTTTCTTCGCAATCGCAGATCGGTAAATAGAGTCAGCAATGTAAATTTGCTTCATAACATTGTGAAGCGGAACTTTGTTCGCCGTAAAGAACTGATTGCGTGCAGCTGTATTTACTAACATGTCAGAACCCACACCATTTTGAACCGCAAAGTAAACTTTAGTATCAGACAAGCCGCGCGTCTGGCCGGCCTTAGTTACATTAACACGGTCACCGGGAGCGTTCGTTTCGCCGCTTTTCGCCACTTTGAACATCTCAGCAAAAGCATCGAAGTTTGAGAAGCGGTTTTCTTCAAGACCTACGATTGCACCAAGCGCCGTTTGGATTCCTAAAGTACGGTTAACTTGAACGCCCATCGGAACTTCAATCACTTCTCTGTCACTGATGCCACCTTTTGGATTAAAGAAGCCCACTTTCAGATTTTTTGAAAGCATGTCGTAAATCGTGTTCATGATCGGAGAATCCATAGGGTCTGTAATCCCCATAAACCACTGTTCAAAATTTACGTATGAAATTTTACTTTTCGGGCTGTCGTCTTTTGATTCTGCTGCAGTTGACTGAAGTAAAAACATGACAGCGAATACTTTGTCATAGCTGATACCAATCGTGTCCATTTTATGACGGTCGCCAGAAGTAGGTTCGCCGTCGATATTTTCAGAAAGTCCGGCATTAAGCTGAATATCATTTAATGAACGGGCTTCGATCAATCTGAATTCTTCTACGTCTTCACCTTTGGCGTTTTTATAACTGTAAGGAGCAACTGCAAAACGGGCGTCATTAATAACAAGTCCGTCGCCGTTGGTATCATTTTCTTTGTCTTTTTTAGCCTGAACGTTAACTTCATCGGTTTCAGGTTTAGAACTGTCTGCCTGAACTAACGGACGCATTACTGATTCAGGAATAGTCGGCGTACGAATAATCTCGTGGAAGAACTTATATCCTTTTTTCGCAGCCGTAACCTGGTCTGCCAACAGAGCATCCATTTGCGCCGTACGTAAACCCGGATTATTAATGACTGACTTAACAGTTTCATCCAGGAATGAACGGATATTTTGGAATAACATAATGTTTCTTTGAATCATCGCTACTTTTTGTTTAACGTTGAATTCAATTTTGTCGTGAACATAATTGCGGCTTAGGTAACCACGGCTGTAATCCTGGATGTAGTTTTCAACGATCTCACTTGCGCTGCCGCCGACGTCAAAGCGTGCACACATTGCGCTTTCACGTACATCTGAATCATCGCATTGCTCATAGTATTTTAGGAATCCAAGCTTGTTCAAAGAATCTTTTGTTAACTGGTTATCAGAAGCAATGCCTGACAGATTTCTGATATCAGTCATTTTAACAAGTTTGTCTTCTGAAACGGGAATAGCCTGAGAGATAGCGGCAATTTTAGAAGCATCTTCACTGATTTGTACTAAACCGGTGTACGCAGCACGAATCGCATGAAGATCGTACGGGCCCGGTCCTGCGTAGTGCATGTCGATATCGCCGATATAATCCATGATTGAAGAATAATTTCTTCCTGTATGCTGCTGATCGAATTCATAATTGGCTTTATCAGTTGAGCCTTTGAAGTTATGCAATAGACCGAACGCATGGCCCAACTCGTGAGAAAGCGTACTCATTAATGCTTTCTTGAAGTTGAGCATCAAATTTTTCCGTGGATCAGCATCCAACTCATTAGCCGCATCGTTGATTTCACTGCGGGCGTACGTATAGCAGCCGGCACGTTTTTGTGTCATTTGTTCGAAGCGGATCGCAGATTTTAACTGCTGAGATTTTCTCTCTAATGCTTCTTTCATTGCTGGACTGATATCTGTGTACTGAATGAAGGCGTTGTTCAATGCCAGTTCAAGTTCGAACTGAGATGAATTTTTTGAAGAAGCCAGGTCGGCCAGCTTTTTCATAAACGTTTCAGAATTCATAGGTAAATTGATATCACGGCCTTTGCCGTTGCGAAGTAATTCACGTGAAAGCGGTCTTTGCGGGTTCGCAGCGCTTTGGATATGTTTACGGTATCCGCTTAACGCTGACTTGATACGTTTGTCATCCAGCTTGAGAGCTTTGATAGTCGCAGCTGCCCAAACAGAGGATCTACCGATTTGATTATGGATACGGTTCACCATCTCTGGTGAAGCGCCTGCCGGTGCACCTTGCGGAACAGGCGTTAACGTGCGAAGCAATTCATTTAGATCATTTTGTTGAGCTCGTTCTTTCATAACTTTATCGACCAGCTCGGTTTTCATTTTTTCGATGGAGTGTTCGTACTCACGGAACATTTTGTTCATAGTGAGAAGTCGTTCAGACTGGTCGAAAGTATTTCCAGTGTAAACAATTACGTTTGCCGATTTGATTGTTCCGGAGCGAGGGTTGGCAGCCGGTTGAGCCACTCCCAGTAATCCATTTTCAGATGGAAGTTCGTTAAACCAGATGTAATTGCGATCCAAGTCTCCTAAGTGACCTTCGTTGCTGGCATCATCAATAATAAGTTGCACGTATTCAGTATCTCTATGTAACGGAGAGCCGCGGAAAGCCAGTCTTAAAGTCGCATTCCACTCAGCGATAACTTGCTGAGCTGATTCAACCAGTAATTGGCGTCTTTCAGGTGAAGTGGCTTCCGGATTATTGATTCCACCTAAGTGATATGTCAGAACTTTTCCGTTGCGGAAGTCGTGGATGATAGGCATGTATTTTTCGCTGCCTTCACGATTCAATAAAGTACCATTTTGGGTAACGAGATCAGCTAAAGTGAAAACACCGAAGTTAAATGCACTTTGTGCCATGCTAGACATGTTAGGTGCAAACTGAGTGTCGTGATCTTTGTCTGTGTGTTTAAGGAATGAAATACGCTCTTTAACATTAAAGTTAAATTGCATAGAGCCTGCCCAGTACGCTGAATTCACCTCTTTTTGAGCAATGCACTCAAGAGACGGCTTTACAGTATAAGAACCGCTTAGAGAATAATTCAATACACCGTCTGTGGCTAAGCGCATGTCTGTGTCAGTTACGCTTAGTGAAGAATTAGCCATGAAGCAATCGCCACCGGCATAGAACGCAAGCGGAGACGTTGAATCCGGAACAGTGTTGTTTGTCCAGTCGATCAGAGCGTATTCCGCAGTTTCTTTGGTCGCTTCCTGCATCACAGGAACAGTCAAATCCGAACCTTGGTTGCTTTGCTTCATCATTTTAAAGTAGCGGACCGGAAATGACATGAGCTCTTCACGGTCACGTGGCCCTTGGCCGGTGTACTTAATTAATGAATCCTGATTTCTTACTACGATACGGCGGTCTTCAAGTTCAAATTTAACAATCGCCATGTCACCAGAAGTACCGGTGCGGCCCATGAACATGTTTGATGCGCTCTCGAAAGTGCGGCGGTAAAAGAATTCGCCCTGGATATCAGATAGTTTTATGGTGCTGTTCGGATCTAATGCTCCTGACACATCAACTTGGGTTGCAGAGGCATTTTTTTCGATCTGAACTAAACCG
The DNA here is from genome assembly GCA_025449725.1 of Pseudobdellovibrio sp. GTDB lineage: Bacteria > Bdellovibrionota > Bdellovibrionia > Bdellovibrionales > Bdellovibrionaceae > Pseudobdellovibrio. The sequence goes on along the minus strand of JANWIU010000077.1, from coordinate 6,039 downwards.
CCGGATTGTGAGCGAGGAACTTCTTCGAATTCTACTCTTTGCGTAGAAGTGCCGTTAGTACCGCCATCAGCCAGTTTAGCACGGCGGTAAGTAATAGGAATATTAGCCTTTAAAACCAATACACAGTCATCTGCAGATGACGGGAGAAACTGCGCAACAGCAGCATCTTTACAAGATAAGATTTCCTGGTTGCCGGCATTATTTTGTAAAAGGCGTTTTTGTCTTTCATTTAATGCGTTAAGGGAAGTGACTTCATAAACGTGCAAAGTCAAAACGTCTAAACGGGTGAATACGCGTGCTTGTGGTTCTACAAAACGCATTCCGACTGAAAGGTTGTTTTGCAATTCTTCAGCTGTCATTGTTTGGTTATCTAAACGCTCAGCTGAAAAAATACGGCGCATCGCCTGCACATCTTCAACGCCCATACCGACCATCAGGCGGCTATCGCTTTGAGAAGAAATTTTAACGTGAGTGGCGTCTTTCCAGTCCGATGCTTTTAATTCTAAACGAGATGTTTCTTCCTTTAATTCATTTTTAGAACGAACAACGGTTCCGTAAGATTCTACTCTGTATTTGAACAAAGGAATAAGCAAAGAACCCTGCGCGCGACCGTTCTTGATATTTTCTCTTTCGGTACCGGCTGCAGTTGCGTTTGCGGTCAACGAAGCTACCTGACCCGGTGCTGCCTTTGCCAAGCGAGAGTTAATTTCAAGTTCTCGCGGTGTTACGGCAATCAATTTTTCTACAACTGAAAGTTTTGAGATATCGCCGGCGATTTTGTACGCCGTTACAAATTCACGGTCTACTGAGAAAGTAACTTTGAATTCACGCGCCTGAAGATTAGCAAGCGGCATATTATCAAACATGAATTTCATTTTGTCCGGCACTGATACTTCGCTTGATCTCAATAACGGGCTGTTTTCAGACTGAACAGAAAAAGGGGAAAGAGAATTCTCAGAAGCTTCCGCAGAAACTTGCGCCTTAAATTGCGAAGTCTCAGAAGGAGTTCCGAAATCACTGATGGCAAAAACGCTCGGTTGCATATCTTCCGAAAGCTCAGCCTTTCGTGTTTTAGTACAAGCACTCGCCAATAATACGATGGCCACTACTTTTGTAACTAACAACATCTGCTTTTTCATAGGGTCTCCTTCAATCTCAAAACTACAAGTAAGACAACGTCAATGATCCGTAAACCACCGAGTTGCTTTCGTTTAAAAATTCTATATTTGAATCTGTACCGTTCGGTTTCAAAGACGAACCTGCATTGGTGTGGCCAACAGCAACCGAATAGATCTTGCTGATTTGGTAGCCGATTTCCTGGCTCAATTCGAAACTTGTTTTAATGTTACCTTTGTAAGTCCATCTGGTTTTATGAATGTAATCCACATCCAGACTCCAGTCTCCGATGCCGTATCCAATTTTGATTCCCTGATTTGATGAATACTGATTTAAAACATTGCCATTGATATCTTCCTCAAATTGGTGAAAATTTCTGCCCGCTGAAATGGAAACACCAAAAGAAAAGCCTTCATCATTAGGAGTCAGTGAATAGCTGATCTTTCCGCTTAAAGAAGTTTGTAACTGATCACGTTTTGTTGAAAGTTTTGAAGCCGGAATAGCAGCCGTTGTTGAGTAACCGATAGATGATTTGTATTCCTTGATCCAGCCGTCCAAAGTTGTAGACGGAAATATGAAAGTAACCGGAACATCACCGAAATCATTTTCAGTTTCAGAGTATTCATCCCGTAAATTTTGAGAATACGAAAAGTAGGTCATTAAGCGGCCGAAAGAAAATCTAACTCCGGGAGAAATGCTGAAATCCATACTGTCACTTCGGCTGCCATCTTGATGGTCAATTAAGCTTGTGCTTCTTGAAAGGGATGCGATCACGTCATAAGTAGGCGTATCAGAAGTTTTTTTTGCCGGTTTTGTAGTTGAATTTAAGGTTTGGTTAACGGTTGATGGTTGCGAAGAGGCAACGGTAATAGTTGTCGTCTCTGCCGCGAAAGCATTAATGGCTAAGAACAATACAGTACCTACGAAGAGTGTCACCGTTGTTGCCAACTTCATTTAAACCGCTTTCCAGGCCTTAAAAGACCGCATTCGTTAATATGAAAGATACCAAAGCGAAGATCATACCAATCCCGCCAGCGACTCTTTAATGACACTTTAAACTCAATATGGCAGGCTGCTTTAATGGATTCAGTTGTAATTTATTGTGACGGTGCCTGTTCAGGTAACCCGGGCCCAGGCGGCTGGGGAAGCATTCTCATTTTCAAGGGTAAAGTCAGAGAGCTCGGCGGAGCAGACGCAGTTACCACCAATAACCGTATGGAAATGACAGCTGTTATGGAAGCGCTAAGAGTGTGTCTGAACAGCCAGGCTAAAATCGAAACCAGAAAAATTCGGGTTTATACGGATTCTGTCTATGTGATCCGTGGAATTACACAGTGGATTTTCGGTTGGAAGAAGCGCGGCTGGAAGAACGCCGAAAACGAAGAGGTTTCAAATCAGGATATCTGGCAAGAATTAGACAGCGTAGTCGGCCAACTTAAAAAAAATCAGTTTGAAATCAAGTGGAGCTTCGTCAAAGGTCACAGCGGAATTGCCGGAAATGAACGATGCGATGAAATCGCAGTCGCGTTTTCTAAGAAAGATTATATCAGTCTGTATAACGGAAGCTCAGAAGAATATATTTTTGACGTCAATGTTTTGCCTGAAGAACGGCCTTTACCTGATATGAAATCAAAAACTCCCGACAACAAAGTTTACTGGTATTTAAGTCTTGTAAACGGCGTGCTGACAAAACATAAAACCTGGGCGGAATGCGAAGCCATGGTTAAGGGCCGTCCGGCAAAGTTTAAAAAAGTCAGCAGTGACGAAGAAGCTGAAGCCGTCAAAAAAACCTGGGGATTGTGAGGAAAAAATGGAATTACGCGGTCAAAATATTCTCATCACCGGTGCTAATCGCGGAATCGGGCTGGCCTTTGCAGAGGCAAGCGCAAAAGAAAAGAGTCACCTGCTTCTTGCCATCAGAAAGTACGATGAACAACTGAAACAAAAACTTTTAAACTTAGGCGCCGCAAGTGTAGAGATCATCGAAGCGGATCTCATTACCCGTGACGGAGTTGAATCTCTCGTAAAAAAAATGTCAGTAAAAAAAATCGATGTTCTTTTTAACAATGCAGGCCTGTTGACCGGCGGTTTACTTGAAAACCAGCCGCTTGACGACATTTACAATATGTTTCAAGTGAATGTAAACGCATTAGTTCATTTGACCCGCGGATTACTTCCGCAAATGGTGGCGCAAAAATCAGGAAAAATTATTAACCACGCCAGTGTCAGCGCTGTGATGCATTTTCCCTGCGCCTCGACATATGCTGCCGCCAAAGCAGCCGTGTGGGCCTTCAGCGATTGTCTTCAGCAAGAGCTAAGAGGTACAGGCGTAACAACGCTTTGCCTTTTTACTCCGGGAATTAAAACCAGAATGTTTGATAAAATTGACGATTTATATTCAAAAAATCTAGAGCAAAAACTTGATTCCATCAGCCCTGAAGAATACGCCGTAAAAATTGTAGATGCGGTAAAAAAAGATAGCGTGTATTTAGAACCAAAAGGATTAACCGGTGTGGGCTTTAAGTTGGCGAAAAATTTTACGTCATTATTTAATTACGCCGTCAGTAAGCGCTTTCACCGCTGAGATTGAACCCGCAAGCCTTACTGTTGAGGAAATGCCAACTCAGCTGATCCGACCGCGCCTGTAAACACTAAAGTAGCCGGTTTATTTTCTATTAGCGAAGTCGCAACAGGGAAGCTCACAGTATAGGGCGTCGACCAGCGGTTGTGATAGGGGTAAAGTGCCTGCAGTTCTGAGAGTGAAAGTTTAATTTTTGTCGCTTTGCCTTCGTAGCGCTGACCATTAACATCTAAATATATTTTCCATAAATTTTTTGCGCCCGAAAGATCCATGTGTTTTCTTTCCGGCGTAAAAAAGCTTACGAAAAACTCTGAGCTTTCGGCATTTTTACTTACTTTTTTTGTACGCTCTTCTCTGTACTTAGGCTCCTGCCACTGAAAAAGTCGTGCATTGTGAGAAAGAGTATATTCTGTCACTAAAGAATCCAGCCAGGTCGCTTGAACGGTCAGTTTATTGTAGAGGCCGTCGTAAACTTCAATTTTCTTTGTTTTGTCACTGATGGCCTGTTCGTAGTTAGAAACTGAAACCTCTGGAACTCCTTGCGGAGTCGGAAGCCTGGTCGCACAAGCGCTGACAAGAATGGCCAGTGTGATAACGGACAGCTGAAAGAAGTTGGTTTTCATAAGTTGCCTTTACTTTTCGGTGACTGATTTCAAAAATTCCGCGACGACCTGGTAGATTTCTTCTCGGACCGTGTCGTTATAGAGTTCGTGTTTTCCACCTTCTGCTATTTTAAGCAATTTATTCTTTGAAGCAATAGCATCAAAGAACTGAATGGCTGCGGGGCTGGAAACTACTGGATCTTTGTCTGATATATGAAGCAAAGTCGGCAGGGTAATCTTGTCTGCGTAGCTGAGAATTTTTGGAAACTCCCGTTTAAAGCCCAAATACACTCCCGGAGATATGCGGCCATGACGGTAAGTATCCATCTCAAATTCGCGAATAATTTCAATGTCGCGCGAAAGATCGGTGTTCTTAATTTCATTTCCTAAAGTCAGTTTTGGAAATATGGAATTAATGAGCCCTGCGCCTTTGTCCTTCCATTCGGGTACAGCTACTGCAACGCCGAACAATGGAGAACTTAATATTTGCGCGGTAACTCCTGTAAAACTTTTTTCTGCGAGAGCGCAAGTTTGTACAAGCCCACCCATTGAGTGTGCGAGAAGTACAACCGGTTTGCCTTCGACTTCAGGCATTTTGAGGCAATGCTCGACAAACACTTTAAAATCCAAAACATAATCATCGAGATCCCGGGCGTAGCCTCGTAGGCCGTCCGACTTACCGTGACCGCGCATGTCCCAGCCGATGAAATTCCAATTTTGGCCATCGAGACCATTTATGAGCCGGTTATAACATTCTGAATGTTCTGCTTGCCCATGCGTAATCAGCACGGTGCCTTTTGGTGAAGAGGTATTCCATTTTTGCAGAAAAAGTTTAGTGCCGTCGTGTCCGTGAAAAAAAGATTCCGCGCGTTTATACATAGTTTTGATCGTCCGGAAAATTTACTTTGAAGTCAATTTGATGTTAGATAATTGTATCTGTACCCTGGGCGTCAGTACCGGGATAATCCAATGAGTAATGAATGCCTCTTGATTCATGCCGTTTAAGGGCGCATTCCACAGTTAAATCCGCAACAATCGCAATATTGCGCAGTTCTAAGATGTCAGCGTGCACCTTCATATTCGAATAGTATTCTTTCACTTCCTGGCGAATATTTTCCAGTCTGTGTTTCGCTCTTTCAAGGCGCTTGTTAGACCTAACGATCCCGACGTAATTCCACATCAGCCTGCGAATTTCATCCCACATATGAGTGATAACAATCATTTCATCGCTGTCTGTGTTATTAGGGCGTGCCCAGGCAACCGGTTCTTTTTTTAGTTCCGCATGTGAAGAAAGCAGCTTCCAGTTTTGAAGAAGATTATGACTGCAGTTGTGAGCCATGGCCAGGCACTCCAGAAGTGAATTAGATGCCAGGCGATTGGCGCCGTGAAATCCCGTACAGGCCGTTTCTCCAATGGCGAATAATCCGATTAAATCGGTCTGTCCGTTGACGTCAGCGACGACTCCGCCACACAAGTAGTGGGCTGCCGGAACGACCGGAATAGGTTGTTTCGTCATATCAATTCCGTACTCCAGACATTTACTGTAAATGTGCGGGAAGTGCGAAAGAATAAACTCGCGAGGCTTATGAGTGATATCCAGATACACACAATTCTCGCCTGATTTTTTGATTTCTGCATCGATTCCGCGAGCGACAATATCTCTGGGCGCAAGTGATCCAAGCGGGTGATGCTTCTTCATAAAAGCCTCACCTCGTAAGTTGATAAGTTCGCCACCTTCGC
>JANWIU010000076.1 GCA_025449725.1 Pseudobdellovibrio sp. | reverse complement strand
GTTTTAATAACCGCTGCAGGCGTTCCTGAAACTCGGGTGGTCATTACGATGTCTTCAGGAGTGGCATTTACAATAGCATCTTTGTAGGCCTGTTCGATTTGCGCTTCTTTTGAGGCGATAAATCTTGTTCCCACGCTGACTGCAGAAGCGCCCAGCGTAATCATTGAAGCCATGGTGGCACCGTCAGCTATCCCGCCCGCTGCAATGACAGGAATTTTTAATTTTTTTTGCAACCAACTGACTAACACGATAGGCGATATCGGGCCTGCGTGACCGCCGGCTCCGGTTGCAACCGCAATGACTCCGTCGGCCCCTAAATCCTGAACTTTTTTTGCGTGTTCAAGATTAACAACGTCGCAGATGACCTTGGCTCCGTTCTTATGGGCTTCTTGAATTACTTCTTTTGGCGAACCTAAAGATGTAATAAACAATTCAACTCCGTGATCAAGGGATGCTTTCAAATCAGAAGCGGCGCGCGTATTGCTTTTGTTCACAATAATATTTACGCCGATCGGTTTTTTAGTACGTGATTTAATTTCTTTTAAAACTTCAGTATATTTTGACTCAGGTCTGAAATTCAGAGACGGCATCGTGCCGATTCCGCCGGCCTCGCTGATTGCAACTACCATATCGGCATTAGACACCAAAAACATCGGTGCTCCGATAATAGGGTATTGAATCTTCATCATTTCAGTAAAAGAAGTTTGTATTTTCATATAGTTGATTTAAGCTTGAAAGCACTTATGAGTAAACTTGAAAGTTTTAAAAACAATGTTTTCCTACGTCTGTATGCCTGGACTAAAATTCCATTGATCGGATTCTGCAGTCCAGTTGTTTTAGAAGCCAACAACCAACGTTGTGTACTTAAAATTCCACTCGGCTACCGAACAAAAAATCATTTGAACGCGATGTACTTTGGTGCTTTAGCTATCGGTTCTGAACTGAGTATCGCAATGTTAGCAGTAAAGCTCATTGAAGAATCCGGGGAGCGCATTGACTTTTTGTTTAAAGACTATAAGGCCGAGTTTCTGAAGCGCGCCGAAGGTGATGTTCACTTTATTTGTGAACAGGCCCGGGTTGTTGTGGACCTAATTCAAGAGGCTAAAAATTCAACAGAACGTATCAACAGGACTATGACAGCCTATGCCATTGTTCCATCTGTAAGCGAAACTGAAAAAGTCGCTACTTTCGAACTGACCCTATCTGTCAAAAAGCGCCAAAAGAAGTCCTGATCGGCTTGATCTCTGATACTCCCATAGTTAGACTTAACCTTCAATTTTCATTGGAGAAACTATGTCTAAACGTGATGTGTTCGGCGACGAGATGGACGTCAAAGGAAAAACGGATTTTGCATCTTTATTCGAACAGTCTTTAGGAACTGTCGGTAAAAATCTTTCTACAGGAGATGCATTCAACGCAGAAATTCTTTCGATCAGCAAAGAAGAATCATTTGTTTCAACTGGAACACCGGTTGATGCCATGATTCTTACAGCAGAGCTTTTGGATGAGAACAAACAACTAAAATATAAAGTCGGCGACCGTATTGACGTTGTAGTTGTAAAAACAAAAGGCGGCGAGATTCGCGTTGGTTTAAAAGGTTCGCGAAAATCAAACGGAGACCTTGATTCTTTGGAAGACGCTTTTGATATGGAGCTTCCGGTTGAAGGAAAAGTTACCGAGTTGTGCAACGGCGGGTTCCGGGTGCTTGTTAATAACAAGCAGGCGTTCTGTCCGGTAAGCCAAATGGACTTCCGGGTGCAGGATCAACAGTCTTATGTTGGCAAAAAATTTGATTTTATTCTGACTAAATTTGATAACGGTGGCAGAAACATGGTTGTGTCACGCCGTAAATTATTAGATCTACAAAAGGTAGAAAATGAAGGTCAGTTTCTTGATGCGGCTAAAAACGGAGACCTCTATACAGGTACAGTGACCAGAATTGAAAAGTTCGGTGCCTTTGTCGCGTTAGATTCAGGTATCGAAGGTTTGGTTCACATTTCTGAGATCGGCTGGTCCCGCATTCAGGATCCAAGCGAAGTCGTTTCTGTCGGCCAAAAAGTTTCTGTAAAATTACTGAAGTCCGAAGAAGTTGACGGTCGTCTAAAAATTTCTCTTTCAATTAAGCAAGCCGGTGGTGAGGGCGATCCTTGGATGCAAGTGCAACAAAGCTTTCCGGTTAAATCCATCCACAAAGGAACCGTAGAGAAAAAAGAAACATACGGGTTGTTTGTGAATTTGGGGCCGGGGATTACCGGTTTACTTCCAAAATCTAAATGGCGTGATTCTGTGGATCATCAAATGTACGAAACCCGAAAAAAGGGAGACACACTTCAGGTTCAGGTAGACGAAATACTTTTTGAACAAAAGAAGATCTCTCTTGGAGTGCCTGCGGAATATGACGACCAAACGTGGAAGAGCGTGACAACTAAAACCGGATTTTCAAATTCCGGTCTTGGTGGTTTGGGCGATTTACTTAAAAAGAAATAATAGGGGAATTTATGAAAGTGATTTTATCGATTGCAGTTTTGTTTTTGTCTCTGACAACTATGGCTCAGTATCAAGGTCACGGAGCGGACAGTGTTTCTGCAGAAACTCTTAAAAAGTATGCTCCTGGTGCACTTGACCCGGTAATGGCTAACAAACTTAAAAAAATGTTTGATGTGACAAGCCCCGGAATGGGAATTTTGTCACCGGACAAAAAGACTTTGTACTTTACTTGGCGGGTGACCGGTATTTCCCAGGTGTGGAAGATTGACGGTCCTAAGTCGTTTCCGGTTCAGTTAACCAGTGGTCAGGATGCCGTAACTATCAGTGCTGTGGCGCCAAATGGAAAGTTTTTAATTATTTCAAAAGATCTTAACGGGCAAGAGAACCCGGGTCTGTTCAAACTGGATTTGAAGACTGGCTTCATTGAAGAGCTTTTCAGAAAATCTAAAGTTCAATCCAGCCTGGCATTTATCTCTGATGATTCTTCAACAATTTATATTTCTGCAAATGATAAAAAACCGGATTTATATACGGTATATAAAATGACTTTGGCAGATAAAAAAATCGAGCCCATTTACGAGCCCACAGAGGGCTTGTGGTATGTTGCCGACCAACGCAATGACGGTAAAAAACTGTTAATGGTGAGATACTTCGGTGCCAAGCAAAATGAATATCACGATTATGATGTTGCAACTAAAAAGCTGACTCACGTCATCGGCCAGGGCGAAAGTGAAGAGTACGATGTGGCTTACGCTCCTAAAGAGGGTGAGTATTTCGTGCTTTCTAATAAAACCACAGACTTTAAAACGCTTTACCACTTAAAAGGTAAAGAATTAAAGAAGGTTTCTAAAGATATCAATTATGAAATTTCAGGTTTTGGACTGGATCACCCGAAAAAGCGCCTGGTCTACAGCATAAACCGAGATGGTTACTCAGACTTTTTGGTTATGGATGCCCGTACCTTAAAGCACATGCCTTCACCTAAACTTCCGCTGGGCAAAGTGAAGCCTGATCATATTTTTACAGGAACTACAACACGGGACGGACAAGTGACAATACTTGGGATTGTCACTTCAAAAGCACCGCGCCTGGCGTACACTTACAACTGGCAAAGTGGTCAAACAACTCAGTGGACTTTGCCATCGGCTCCTGAAGTTGATCTAAATAAGTTTGTTGTTTCGGAACTAATGACCTATGACACTCGTGACAAAGTCAAAATTCCAATGTTCGTACGGTTTCCTGCCGGCTGTGAATTGAATGCTAAAAACCGCCCGAATTGTCCTGTTGTTGTTCACTTTCACGGTGGACCGGAAGGGCAAAGCGAGCCTGGCTTCAGCACGATGGCGCAAGCTTTTGTTGATGAAGGTTTTATTTTTGTTGAACCAAATGTTCGCGGCAGCGACGGTTACGGCAAAAAATGGATTGATATAGACAACGGCCCGAAACGTGAAAATGTAATTACGGATATCGAAGACGCTTCAATCTGGATTAAAAACAATTGGAAGTCCGGTGACGGACAAGTTCCAAAGATCGGCGTAATGGGATGGAGCTACGGCGGTTATTCGACTCTTGTAGCGATGACAAAGTTTGCCGGTGCTTATGATGCCGGTGTTGCTTTAGTGGGTATGAGCAACTTGTATTCTTTCCTTATGAACACGGCTCCTTACAGAAGAATTCTTCGTATTTCTGAGTACGGTGATCCTGAAAAAGACAAAGAGTCTTTGCTGAGACTTTCTCCGATTACTTACGTGAATAAAGTGAAATCTCCATTGATGATCGTACAAGGTGCCAATGATCCGCGCGTTCCGGTAGGGGAGGCGTTGCAGATTCAGGAGACTCTTAAGAAAAATAAAATCGAAAGTCAGTTGATAGTGTTTGCAGATGAGGGTCATGGTTCTGCAAAAAAAGAAAACCAGGTTCTTGAAATCGGTCACACGATTGAATTCCTGAAAAAGCATTTAAAGGACCAAGCGACGACCGTCAGCCAAGCTAACTAATAGCTAGCTGAAACGTTCCATTAATTCCTGAATCTTAAATTCGCCGAGTAGTGCCTCAATACGCTCGGCGGATTTTTTTTGAGGCTTACCTGTTTTAGTTGCGATGATCAGTTCGTTCTTCATCGAGTGTTCGAAGCCTACAAGCTCAGTCACCGTGACATCATAGCCATGGGCTTCAAGGCGCAAGCATCTCAGAACATTTGTTAAGTGGCTTCCGAACTCACGCGTGTGAATAGCATGCCTGAAGAGTTCGACCTGCGGAGAGCTCAACGAAAACTTTTTGTTTTGGCGAAGAAATTGAGCCACCTCTGCCTGGCAACAGGGAATTAATACAATACATTTTGCGTTTCTCTCGAATGCGAAGCTTATTGCATCATCGGTAGCGGTGTCGCACGCATGTAAAGCCGTCACTATATCGACTTCGGCAGGGATAACGCTGAGGCTACGAGCCTGATCAACGCTGGTATTGATAAAAGTCATACGGTCGAAACCCAGTTTCTTCTGAAGTGATTTTGACTTTTCGATCAGTTCACTCCGGGTCTCAATTCCGTAAACGTGGCCTTTATCTTCCAGCTTTTTAAAAAATAAATCGTAAAGAATAAACCCCAGGTAGGATTTTCCTGCACCATGATCGACCAGATTTAAGGTTTCGGAATTCTTATCAACGTCTAATAGAAGCTTCTCGATGAAGTGAAAAAGGTGATAGACCTGTTTCAATTTTCTTCGGCTGTCCTGATTCATCTTCCCGTCGGCAGTCAGAATATGCAGCTCTTTTAACAGCTCTACAGATTGTCCCGGTTTGATTTCAATCATATATCTCCCAAAGGTTTGTAAGGTCGATAACATAAAGAAGGACTGTGGTCTTAGCAAACATTTGGATTTGATGTTTGTAAAAACAGCGCATGATCCTCGAGCAAACTTAAAATAGTTTGTAGAATAAGAACTCTAAAAACACAGTACTTTCAAGCATTTGTATTAAAATCAAACGTTTGATCAATTTTTCATGGACAGCAAATTTAAAAGAGATTAGCTTGATGAACATGTCAGCCATTAAAGATGTTAAAGCAGATTCAAGATTCAGTATCGTGGGTGCAGCGACGAAATTGTTCGCGAAACTCGGAATTGATAAATGCAGCACGCGTGAAATCGCGAAGCATTCGGATGTAAATGTGTCTTTAATTTCCTATTACTTCGGCGGTAAAGAAGGTCTTTATAAAGAGTGCATCCGTAATCATGCGCTTAAAATTTTGGAAAACGTAAAAGACACCGTTGAGCAGTTTGATAAGCAGCCGTTGACCCGTGAACTTTTCATCGAAGACATGAGCCGCATGGTTGACCATATGATTCAGAGCCAATGGCACAATCCTGAAATGGCAAAAATAATTGCGCGCGAAAAGCTCGCCGGGTTTCCATACGCCAGAGAAACCCATATAGAAATTTTGTATCCACTTATTCAAAGATTTTATCGCTTGTTTGAAACCGGGCAGGAAAAGGGCTTTGTAAAAAAAGAGATCAGCGGGCCTTTCTTTTTTATGACGTTGATGGAAGCCATTTGCGGAAGTTTCAACATGAAAGACTGTGACCTTCCGCTGACCCGCGATTGCGAAAACATTTTGAAAGATCCCGTTGCTCTCAGAAATCAGATTATCAGTATATATTTAACAGGAGTGCTCCAATGAAAGTTCTGATATTGTTAACTGCCCTTGTAACCACATCCGTCAATGCCATGACGATAGACGAATATCTTAATCAGGTTAAAATTAAGAACAAGAATATCAGATCTTACGAAATAGATGTCGAAGCTGCTGAAGATAAGCAAGTAGCGGGGGACCTGGCGCTGTCGCCGGTGCTGACAGGAAGTTACTATGTGCAAACCGATAAATCTTTGCCCCTCCTTATGTTCCTGGCAAATAAACGCACAACCACAGCAACAGCGTTAGGTCTTTCAAAAAAGTTTTCAACCGGAACAACTTTGGCATTAACCGGTGAAACATATAAGTACGATTATGACCAGCCGCTGACTCCGGGTGATACCGGCTATTCAACAGGACGCCTGGGAATCAGCCTTACTCAATCCTTATGGAAGGATTCCTTCGGGCGTGCTACACGCTTAAGACAAGACCGCGAATCATTAACAGCACGTCTTGAAAAGATGAGCAGTGATTTGAAACGGAGGGCGGCCCTTATCCAGATTGAATCAGATTACTGGGATTACTTAGTGGCACAGGAAAATGTAAAATTAAAACAAGCGAATCTTGAACGTGCAAAAAAACTTCAATCATGGTCTTCAAACCGTGTTTACAACGGTATCGCTGATCAAAGTGATTTGTTGCAGATCAAAGCCTTGGTCAGCACCAGAGAAGTAGAACTGGCAAACGCCAAGGATGATCTGGAAAGCAAAGGCACTGTCATTAGAGAAAATCTGGATTTAACGTCCAGTGATCCAGTACCTGAGTTTTCATCTTCACTGACTGATTCCCGTCCTTATGTGACAGATCTTTCTAAAAAGCCGAACATGATCCGGATTCAAAATTACTTAACCCAATTGGAAGCAAAAATTAAACAAGATGTTTCTGATGAAGTGCGAGACACTTTACGACCGGATCTATCGTTGACCGGAAAGTATTATACAACCTCTTATGATGTCGACTATGCCACTATGCAAAGTAACATTTCGAAAGATGACCGACCGGTCACTTACGTCGGATTGAATCTTTCGTGGATGTTTGGATCTGATGCTGTCAGCGCACAAAAATCTTCTGCGGATAAAGCGGCTCTCGCTGCAAAATACCGTGCTGAACAGGAAGCGATTGTCGGTAAGAATGCATGGCAGGATTACTTACGCAGATACGAAGTGACCAAACAAAATGTTTTAACTCTTGAAAAATTGGCGCAAATTCAAAGCGAGCGTTCAAAGCAGGAACAAATCCGGCTTAATAAAGGCCGCACGATCACGTTTAATGTTGTAACGGCAGAGACCGATTCTGCTGAAGCGCAAGTTAACTATTTAAAAGCAAAATCGGGTCTTAGAAAACTGGAAGCGTCATCATTACTATTTACGGATATTACGGAGTAATTTATGAATTTAGCCGAACTGTCAATTAAGCGTCCGATATTTATTACTTGTCTTGTTGTCCTCATGATTGTGGTGGGAATTCTGTCTCTGAAGAAGATGCCCGTGGATCAGTTTCCTGACGTTACCTTTCCGGTGGTCTTCGCTGAAATCATATACCCTGGTGCTTCACCGATAGACGTTGAAAGACAAGTCTCTAAAATTATTGAAGATGAAGTTTCAAGTCTTCCGGGCATTGATACAGTTTCTTCAAATAACTATGATTCAGTCGCTATTATCGTCATCAAGTTCAGATTGGGAACCGATATTAAAGAGGCTGAACAACAAGTCAGAAACCGCATCAGCAACGTGAGAAACAAACTGCCAAAAGATGCTAAAGAGCCGACGATACGAAGGTTCGATCCCGCGGATCAGCCGATTATCTCTATCGCGCTGAATTCTAAGCTGGATCCGGCAGTTCTTTACGATATTGCAAATGAGCAGGTAAAACCATTGCTGGAGCGGGTGCAGGATGTGGGCTTGGTCCGAATTGTCGGCGGGCAGAAGAAAGAAGTTCAAGTCATCGTTGATAAAAAGAAACTTCAGGATCATCAAATTTCGATGGTACAGGTTTCTCGCAAAATTAACGAAACTTCAAAAGACACACCGATCGGAAAGTTCGACAATAAACAAAACGAAACGGTTCTGCGTGCAGTTGGTGAATTTGATAGTCTGGACCAACTGAAAGATGTTGCCGTTAATTTTATGGGGTCAGACCGTTCAGTTAAATTATCTGAACTGGCTGTTGTAAAAGAAAGTCTTGTTAAGGCTCAGCGCTTTTCTTCAATTAACGGAGAAAATGCGCTTTTCATGCAAGTATACAAGCAATCGGGTTCAAACACCGTAGCCGTTGCTGATCGTATCAAAAAGCAGCTTGAGAATGTAAATCTGGTTTTGACCGAGAAAAAACTAGATGTAAAAGCGATCATGGTAAGAGACTCGTCGATTCCGATTCGTTTGAACGTTCTTGACGTAAGAGAAAGTATTTTCCTTGGAATTATTCTTTGCGTGATCGTGGTGTTCTTTTTCCTTGGCTCGGTACGGTCAACTTTAATTACCGGACTCGCATTGCCGAATTCGCTGTTGGGCGGCTTCATTATCATGTACGTGATGGGGTTTTCTATTAACATTATGACGTTGATTGCACTATCGCTGGCGGTTGGGCTTCTAATCGATGATGCTATCGTTGTGCGGGAAAATATCTTCCGCCATTTAGAAATGGGTAAGCATCCGATCAACGCCGCCTTAGAAGGAACGAAAGAGGTTTCTTTGGCCGTTATTGCCACCACATTGGTTGTTATTGCGGTATTCGGTCCGATTGCGTTTGTTCCCGGAATGGTAGGGCAGTTCTTTAAGCAGTTCGGTCTGACCGTCGTCTTTACAATGCTGATTTCATTGTTCGATGCTTTTACGGTAGCGCCGATGCTTTCTGCCTACCTTGCTACAAAATCAGAGCACGTTCGCGGCGATGGAATTATTGACCGAATTCTGAAGGCCTTTGACCGCGCTCAGCACGGCCTGGAAGAATTTTATGAAAGAGTTCTTCGCTGGACTGTTAATCACCGAAAAACCGTTTTGATTTCGGCATTTGTTTTCTTTTTTGTTTCAGTCTTCATGGGAAAATTTATTTCTAAAACATTCGTTCCACCAAATGATTTAGGAGAGTTCTCTGTAACTGCAGAATTACCGGTCGGTACTTCATTAGAAGGCACTCAGGCTTTTGCTAAAAATATCGAAAGTATTATTAAAAAGGTTCCGGAAGTCGATCTGGTTGCGATGACAGTGGGATCAACTACTTATGAATCCAATAAAGCTGACTTCTTCGTGCATTTAGTGGATAAAAAACGCCGTCACGGTAAAACCACTTTCACAG
>JANWIU010000075.1 GCA_025449725.1 Pseudobdellovibrio sp. | reverse complement strand
CAAGATGTATCATCTTTAACCCAAATTTCATTGATGCTAGATGGGTTAAAAGTAAGGTTGCAACTGTTGTTTGCGGCCGAAGAACAAGCCGGAGTCGAAGTAGAACAAGAATTTGCAGTACATACACCGCTTGCATTCATCGACTGACCAGAAGGGCAGTTTGTGCACGCAGGAAATGTAGATCCATTAGAACAAGTTTTGCAATCTGAACCGGTGTAGCCAGGTTTACAGCTAAAGCCGCAGCTGGATGCATTCAATGTCCAACCCTGATTAATGGAATATGGGTTTTCCACTATATTACATGCGACAGGAGAAGAAGAAGAACAATCAGGTCTGGTCGGCGAACAACTGTTGGCAACACACTGACCGCTTGGATTCTTCGACTGACCCGCAGGGCATGTCGTACACGCAGGATAACTTGCGCCATTCGAACAAGTGTTACAACTTGCACCTGTGTAACCGGTCTTACAAGCAAAGCCACAACTTGTGTCATCTTTTACCCAATCTTCATTTATGCCGGATGGGTTAAAAGTAAGGTTACAACTATTGTTCGCGGCAGAAGAACAAGCCGGAGTAGTTGCAGAACAAGAATTTGCAGTACACACACCGCTTGGGTTCATCGATTGGCCGGCAGGGCAGTTAGAACAAGTCGGAAACGTTGATCCATTGGCACAGGTTTTACAATCTGGTCCTGTGTAACCTGGTTTACAGCTGTAGCCGCAGGTAATAGCGTTTAATGCCCAAGCCAAATTGGGTGAAGTCGCATTCTCTATCAGGGTACAAGCAACCGGTGAAGACGTCGAACAATCCGGCTTCGGAATCGCGCAACTATTAGGTACACATTGACCGCTAGAATTTTTTGATTGGCCTGAGGGGCAAATCGTACAAGCAGGATAAGCCGCACCGTTAGAACAAGTATTACAACTTGCTCCTGTGAAACCGGCTTTACAAGCAAAGCCACAACTAGTGTCGTCTTTTACCCAAGCTTCATTGATGCTGGATGGGCTAAACGTAAGGTCACAACTGTTGTTAGCGGCGGCAGAACAAGCGGGAGTCGAAGTCGAACAGCTGTTTGGAGCACAAACACCGCTTGGATTCATCGATTGACCGGCAGGGCAGACTGTACATGAAGGATAAACTGATCCGTTTGTACAAGCCATACAACCTGGGCCGGAGAATCCTGTTTTACAACTGTAACCGCAACTTGTGGCATTCAACATCCAAGCTTGATTAACTGCGCTTGGGTTGGCCACAATATTACATGTTGCGGGGCTTGCAGTCGAACAAGTTGGTGTAGTCATAGAACAAGAATTGTTTTCGCACTTGTTGGTTTCCGGATTTATAGATTGTCCAGCCACGCAACTACATGTTGGGTAATTAACTCCACCATTAGAGCAGGAGTCATCGCCAGGGCCTGTCCCATCTCCTAAGATAGTTACGTCTTGGCTGATTTTCAGTTGGCCGAATTTGGTATTTTTAATAGTAGCTTTAACAGTGTAGATTCCTGCAAGGGGGTACACGGCTGTTAAGTTCGGGCCCGGCGCTTTGTTTTCAAGTAAGCCTTCAGAGCTTCCCGGAACAGGTTTAACAAGTGCCCATTCAATGCTTGTACTTTCAAAGTTAGATTCTCGTAAGCAATTCGGAACCAGAACTGTGTGAGTAAGTGTCGCATTGATCATTGCCGTTCGCGGCCCTGAGATGAAGACTGAATTCAGTGCATTGGCTGCGCACTGATTAGATGCTTCAACCACTCTTACATTTTTTGTAAGGGTAATGTCAGGGTTACCATCTGTTCTATCGCTGTTATTTAAATAAACTTCTGCCAGTACTTTGTTCCCATCATTTGAACTGGAAATTTCACCTGCCTGCCAAGATAAGATTTCCTTGAAGGGTGAACTTTCAATTGGGCTTAGTGCCGATCCATCTTTTTTGAAGATAACTTTTTTAATATTTAAATTACAGGTGTTGTTGTTAAAATTTTGTAATTGGAAGCTTGAAGATTGTCCGGCGTAAACTAAGCTTGGGCCGGATAAGAAAACGTTACGAAGTTTCGGGCACTCAGAAAGAATGATAACCGGCTTATACAAACTTTTCTTTTTTGAAGTGTCATCAAGAAGTTTCACTTGTGCGGAAGAAGAGTATTGACCGGCAAGCTCATACTTATGAACTGCGGATGATCCGCCGACAAACTGTGAAATTTCGCTGTCACCGAAATAATAAGTTGCTTGTGGCCGACACATTGTTGGAAGAGCAACAGAGAAATTTACATTTGTATTTACCGACTTAGGATCGTCTGCAGATAATAACAAATTATCCAGCGTTGGACATGTTGAAGAGTTAGGATCTGTAACTACAAACTGAACAATAAGATCTTTTTCTATTGTCGAAGAGGCGGCTAGTTCTACTTTGTTTATGGCACCGGAGTTGCTCTCAACATTTTCACAAACTTTTTTAACATTGATTCGGATGCGGTAACTTCCCGGAATCAAGCCTTGATCCGCGGCACCGGAGCTTGGGTAACTGAGACGGTCTGAGTTTCCTATCGAAACTTCTGTTCCGCCGTTATAAGACATGAACCAATTTGCAGATTCCAGAATCGCGAAGTTGTTCATCCAAATGTACAAAGTTGAACCCATGGGGATATTGGTCATTTGGGAAGGGGAGTTGCCGACCAATGCAAAACCTGAGGTGCTCATCATCACACTGTTGGTCGTCAGATCATCGAGACTGCAGGTACTTAAACCTCCAACACCCTGAGAAGCTAGTTGCATTTCTTTGAATTTTGTTTCAGAGCAGTTTTGAAACGTGAAGAAAAGTGATGTGACAATTGCTAGTGCGATGACACTCTTTTTTGTAATCGGCTGATATATCAAAGTTCGGATTTTCTGTTTCAATAAAAGAAAAGACATCGGGCCCCCTAACTACATGTAATACATCGGAAAATTAAGATTCTATCTTGAAGAATGTTTTGATTCGAGACGTAAGGCTGGCGTCTATGTAAAGTATTGAAACGACGATCTTTTCTTCAAATTAAAAATTTGAGCCAATCTTCTGTTTCATGATGAGGCGAAAATAATTTTACAAAAAAGCGGGACTTGAGGCTCAGATACAACGTAAATGTTCTAAGGCCATAAGATTTTCTTAACAATTTTAGTTCAACAAAAAATCAATGACTGGATCCAGGTGCGAACTTCTTGAAAAATTGGTTTCCAATTTTTGGATCAGCAGACGCTAGCCCGAAAATCATCGTTGAAAAATCCACAGCCTGCAGCCGTAAAAGCGGAATTTCAGAATTTACCAAACTGCGGCGCCACAAAATTTCTTTGCCGTTATGCGAATACAAAAATTGTTTTTGTGAATAGAGTCTCGAAAGGTCGGTGATGACGGCAGGCACCTCGGCAAGAAACCCGGCCATGATGTGAGGAGAAACGATCAGTGATGGATTGTTCATGACAGAGTTAGCCTCGTAACCGCGAATGGCTTCTCCTGCACCTAGGCCCCATCATCCGACTGAGTTATCAGGCTGTCGTAAGAACCAATCTTTATCTACCTTCTGGGCGTTTTTAAAATAACCGATATAGCCGGCGTTATTGTTCACCTCTGCGCAAAGGTAGTAAGCAAACTGAATGGTAAAACTGGATAAATAATGAAACGGGTGGTCCGTTAAGACGTTGACCGGGCCTTCTGCTGATTGAAAAACTTTTTTAGGAAGACTTTCCGGGTTTGCGAAGTGCCGTTGCCAGAACTCAGTCATGGGGCCGCGTACCCCGCGTTTAGATTCCGCCAACTTTCCCATGCAACTAACAAGAATATATTCGTTAAATTTCGACGTTACCTTTTTTGGGGCGCCGCTGTTTAAGTCGAAATTCATATAAAGCCTTCCGGAATTCATATCCGAAATAGCCGAAGACCAGTTCACCGACAGTAACAAGCGTGTTGAGAATTCTTCGATGAGTCCTTCGGGATCTTTTTCTTTAGCCTTAAAATAATTTGCGTTCAAAACCGCGCCCGCTGCGAGAATGGCGGTGTCTATTGTGGAATAACCGTCGGCTGCAGACCAAGCGTTGTCGGCCCCATCTTGCGCTTTAAACCAGTGTCTAAACCAACCTTGCGCATGCCGCTTAGAAAACTTTGGATTAAGTAAAGCGGTGAGGGTCTGGACTGTTTTAATATTGGCGTCTGACAGCACTCCGGCGTTGTCACCAATAGCAAGTGTGACCAGCCCCATTCCTGTTGCAGCCGTAGAAGAGTTCGTTTCATTAGAATTAGGAACTAAATTGATAGCGTCATAATATTGGCCGCTGGCCTTATTGCGAAGCTCGTTATTAAAAAGTTCAAGCGAATCAGATAAAAGTTTCTGCTGAAATGCAGGCGCAACAGCCAATACATTCTGAAAAAAAAGTAAGCTAAAAAACAGTGGGTAAAGCAGGCGAATCACCGGGCTGACTTTAGCGTAGTTTCTTCGGATTCTTCAAATGAAAAAAGCCAGAAGTGACTCTGGCTTTTTAATATAAAACAGGGCGTTTTAATTTATAAAAATTTCAGGCTTATTGAGAAAACGCAACCGCCGGGATATCCGACATCGTCACTAGCCCCGGTTTGGCAAGCAAAACCGAATGGATCGCATTCAGTGTGATCGCACAGGTGGCAACGTCGCCGTTGATTCCGCCTTCGATAGTTGAATTAATATTCGGGTCACCGGTGACACGAATAGTATCAAAAGATTTTGGTTCGCCAACAGCGGCGCGGAAGTGAAGGGTGATCACTTCTTTGTTGCCTACAAAGCCGCGGCCGATCTGCTCCACTCCGCAAGCCATTCCGGGCTCAATGGGTTTATAACCGACAGTGATTTTTTGATCTGCAACAACCGGTTCAAGAGATTCCGTTTTTTTAGTCAGCTTCCAACCCATTCTGGCAGCAATAAAATCAACTGATTCAGGAAGGCCCACATGGCGAAGAGTTCCTTCTTTTTCTTTCTTTTTGAATTCCGGAAGCGTCAATGCCGCACCGATTTTTTGCTGGAACGGAACGCGTCTTACAGATGCGTTCTGAACACGAATGACTTCGATTTTTTCTACGCTTTTGCTGACTCCGGTTAAGACCGTCGGCAGGAAGTCCATAAGGAATCCCGGATTTACGCCGGTACCTAATAAAGAGATTTTATATTTTTTGCAGATCTTATCGATTTTCTTCGCGCGGGCAGACTGCACCTTCCACGGGAAAGAAAGTTCTTCGCAAGTTGAAACGATAGAGAGCTTTTCTTTTGCGATATCCAGTACGATTCCTTCCAGACGCGAAAGACTTGATACCGTTGTAACAACTGCAATATCGGCTTTTTTATTTTTCAATGCTTCTTTTACGGTTGGAGCAATTTTGACTCCCATTTTTTTCAAACCACAAACTTCGCCCACATCACGGCCCACAAGGCTCGGCGAGCTGTCAACGGCCGCTACGATTTTCATTCCGCGAGCAACGGCAAATTGAACAGTTTTTTGGCCCAAAGGCCCCAGTCCTACTTGAAGAATTTTTGTCATACGGCATCTCCTGTTACATTTGGCTTTTTAGGTTCGAATTTCAAATTATATGATTGTGCAAGGTCTTTGAAGTAATCGCGATCGCGGAAGTAAATCGCATGATCTTCGTAATCGCCGCGGCCGATGGCTTCAAAGTGTTTGCGCATTTTAATGAGCGGCCCGGCAATCCGGTGCGAAACATAAAGGCCAACAATCAAAGAAGTCAGAAAACTGATTAACAATGTCGTAAAGAGTACTGTCAGCATGCGCTGCTGAAAATCAAAATAGAAAACATAGTAGGGATGAGCTTCAGATAAATTCATCATTTGGCCGTTTTCAATTTGATCTTGAAACGCCGAGTACTGAAAGAAGTAAATTAAAAGGGGAGCTATCAAAGAAATGACCGAAATTATTGTTATCAACCGCAATTGAAATTCAGGATAAATCAATACGTTTTTAAGGCTTCTTTGTTTTTCCATGCGCCCAATGTTAGCAGACTGAAATGAAAGATCAACAGTCTAAAGCTGCCGTTTTTTAAGCAGGTCTTCGCATCGAAAAACAAGGGTCTCTCTGATTCGATCCCGGTACGGGATAAAGTCGGTTTTATCAGATTCCATCACAAGGGAATAAAGCTGGGCCACCTTCTCGATTTCCACAAGGGCTTCCTTTTGGGGCCCGCGCGATAAAGGATACTTCGGAAGCCTTGCGGTTTCTTGCGCAGCGGATAAAAGGGCTTGAGTCCAATCGATCTCGGTTTGCGTGAGGTAGATCCGCGGCAGGTACTGGCGGTTTTGTTCCAGTAATTGTTGTTCCTGATCCAAGGCCTTTAGTTGCTCTAGAACCTGCGTGAGATCAGAATCAAAACGGCGTCCGAACAAGGTGAAGCAAATGCGCTTCCAAGTGTCGCAAAAATCACTAAATTCAATATCCTGTGCCTTATCGAAAGGGCCCGGGTTCACAATTGAATTCATAGTTTTCTTCATAACTTCCAAAGAAATGACGGGAGAACTGGTGCGGGTATTGATCCTCAGCATATGATGGGCCCAATTAGAGACGGACTGAAGCGCCGACTCGTTAACTACGCCGTTTCTGAAATCCAGATCGAAAAGTCCATATATACTTTTATGCATAGGCCGGTTCAGATAGTAATCGAAGCGGCTCTTTGATCTTTCCGGTTGTGGAAGCGAGAAAAACTGATGAAGTTGTTCGCGGAATTCTTCAAAACTTTTGTTCCAAAGATTTTCATTTTGACAGGTTTTATAAAGATGGAAACTCTTCATGCGATTGGGCTCCGCCTCTTCTAATAAGGCGTTGATCTTTTTTTCAATCAATCGGGGAAAAAGCTTCCACATATCGTGCATCATGCAGCTTTCATTTTACCATTTTAAGAGTTACTACAAAGTTTTTTGTTTAGGGTTTTTTGGCGAATGATTTTACGAAATAGGAAGTAGAACAAGGGGTGAATTACAGAATGGTCGCTTCCTTTACGTCAGTGGGTGTAAGCAAATTACGACACCTGTCTCATATTGACTGACTCATAATGAGGATTTCACTATTAAAACCATTTGGCGGTTTTTAGAGTAAGCGCTCCAGGCACAAGCTTTGATCTTACCTTTATCAAATGGGTAAAATCGGGTTTCAACTTCTTAATAAGATCAGTTTCAGAAAAGTGTTTCACTTTGAGATTACACTTTTACTGTTGGCAACAGTTTCGTTGTCTTCTTGTTCAGAATTTTTAAGCGGGAAGCCCAAAGCTCAAGATAGTATTGAAATTCAATCTAACCTTTCTGATTGTTTAAATGATGTAACGGCTGACCTAAAAAACTTTTTCGATTCAAAAGCGGGCGGCGAAGTGCTGGATAAAACCATCATGTGCGTCGACGAGACTCTTACCAATTTGCAGACAAAAGTTGAAGGTCGCGAAAACGCCAGTGCCTTTACTGCAGATGAGGTCTACGACATTATTACAACTTTTGTAAAAGGGGCCACTCTTTCCAGAGAAGGCGCTAAGAATCTTATACTGTTAAAGGCGGCCTTGCTTGGCGGCGATAAATCCAGAATCACCAAAACTGAAATTACCGACCTTAAGACTTATCTTCATGTCATTAAAGATGAAGCTAAAAAGCTGATTCCTTATATTGCGGTCTTTCACTTTGAAGAAACGAACAAGCTTTATTCTAAAGAGTTCATTGCGGAAGCGTTTCAGGCCCTGAATGCCTCGATAAAAGTTCTGGCGAAAACTT
>JANWIU010000074.1 GCA_025449725.1 Pseudobdellovibrio sp. | reverse complement strand
TGCACACCATTGTCAGGGACAGCCCCCAAAAATATGCTTGTAAGGTTTATTTTCGATGAGTTTTACGTCTATCGAACCCTATAAATACAATATCTAAATTCTTAGAAAAAGTCTACGAAACAGGACTCAAGAATAGCGAAATAAAACCGATTTAATAGGCATGATTAATGCTTCGCTGACCACAATTTCGACGCTGGATTTTTATTTTCCATTTATAGTCTTCTTTTATGGTCTAGTGATGAATTTCGTGCTTGAAATACCTGCTTTGATGGAGCTGGCCCGTGTTCGGATGCCGTCTCAGTACGTGACATTTCAAAAACACCGCAAAATAGCGGTTCTATCGTTGTTTGTTGGCGGCCTGTGGTCACTCCAGAACATCTGGTATTTCTAGTCAACATTCTGCATGCTTTCTTGAGTTTTCTTAAACCTGCTGCTAAGTTTTCACGATGTCACAGGATCTATTGCTCCAACCCAACCTCGGCGTTTCAGCGCCTGGAAAGAATTCCAGAGATTCTGTTGTTTACACAGTGGAACAACTCAATATCCATATTCGGCAAACACTTGAAAATCAGCTGGGCGTGATTTGGCTGCAGGCAGAGATTTCAAACTTCAAACCGCATTCATCCGGTCATTTTTATTTTTCTCTTAAAGATTCCAAAGCGCAAATATCTGCGATCATGTTTCGAGGTCATAATTCTAAATTAAAATTCAAACCGCATGATGGTTTGGAAGTGGTCGTACGAGGGCGCATTACCGTATACGAACCGCGCGGAACGTATCAGATCGTTTGCGAAAGTATGGAGCCTGTAGGCGCCGGTGCTTTACAAAAACAATTTGAGCAGTTGAAAGAAAAATTAAAAATGGAAGGCTTGTTCGAAGCCTCTCGTAAAAAAGCGATTCCGCCGTACCCTAAACACATTGCGGTTGTAACGTCACCGACAGGTGCTGCCATTCAGGATATTTTAAATATTATGAGACGTCGTGCACGCAATGTGGAAATCACAGTTGTGCCGGCGTTGGTGCAAGGGGCCGGCGCCGCGCCGTCGCTTTGCGAAGCGTTTTTGAAAGCGCAGCAGTTACCTGTTGATGTGATTATCATCGGTCGCGGTGGCGGTTCCATGGAAGACTTGTGGGCGTTTAATGACGAGAAGCTGGCAAGACTGATTGCCGGCGCAGAAATTCCTGTGATTTCAGCCGTGGGCCACGAAGTGGATTTCACGATTTGTGATTTTGTTGCAGATTTACGTGCCCCTACTCCGTCTGCCGCTGCAGAACTGGTTTCTAAAAGCTCGGTAGAAGTGGCACAGCGGTTAGTTCAGCTTGAAAGTGCTTTGAAAGTCAGTATTCAAAAAATTATTAAATTTAAAATGCAGATCTTAATTCTGAACAGTAGACGCCTGATAGACCCTAAGCGAAAGCTTCAGGATTATTTTTTTCGCAATGATGAATTGTATTCCCGTCTGGAACAGGCGATGCGAATGCAGATTTTGCACTTAAGAAAAGATGTTCAGATCTTAGAAAAAAAATTGGTGCCGCCAAATGAAGTGATCGAAAAACTGCGCACCCGTATGGAGCGCGGCCGCTTAAAGCTGATCCAGCAGTTTCAGACACGCCTTGCAAATAAATGGAAGGCCATTGAACGTGTTAACGGGCTTCTCGATGGCATGAGCCCGCTACGGGTTGTAGACCGCGGATATTCTATCGCAACAACAGCAACTAAAGCGGTCGTGAAGTCGGTGAAGACTGTTAAGCGTGGCGACCTCATTGATATCCGTGTAGCGGATGGAACAATAAAGACTGAAGTTAAAGAAGTTTTGAATTTGAAATCGGACAGTAAAACAGAGGAATAGTATGGATTTTGAAAAGAAGTTAACACGTTTGGAAGAAATCGTTCAAAAAATGGAAAGAGGCGAATTGCAGCTAGACGAATCCATGAAACTTTTTGAAGAAGGCGTAAAACTTTCTCGTGATTGCCAGGCTCAGTTAACTAAGGCTGAAGCTCAAGTGAAAAAGCTTGTAGGTACTGACGGCAATGGCAAAGCGATCACTGAAAATTTTGATCCTGCCGACGAAGAATAATGTCAGATCTTCTTCGTACCGCTCAGCAAAGCTTTGTTCAGCAGTTTCAGCAGTGGCTTGAAGGCTATTTGCAAACTTGCAAAAAAACACAGGGCTATCATGAATTACTGTTAAACAGTCAGTCATACAGTTTACTTGGCAGCGGTAAGAGATTTCGCCCGTTTTTGGCGTACTCTGTATTTCAATTGTTTTCAGATCGCAGTGAAAAAATTCAAAACTATTGCCTGGCTCTTGAAATGGTTCACACTTATTCCCTTATTCACGACGACTTGCCTTGTATGGATAACGATGACCTCCGCCGTGGAAAGCCTACCAATCACAAAGTTTATTCTGAGGATACGGCTTTACTGGCAGGTGATGGCTTGTTATCTGACGTCTTTGGGTTAATTGCGGGAGATGAGCGAATGGAAGCGGCAACGCGGCTTAAGCTTGTTCAGTTGCTTTCAGAAAAAATCGGATCTTTCGGTATGGTGTCAGGTCAGGTGCGTGACATGCAAAGCGGTGAAGGCGTAACCGGCGATGTTACCTTAGAAGATTTAAAGCAAATTCACATGCAAAAAACCGCAAATCTCATACAGGCCTCAGCCGTCGGTGCAGCTATCGCCGCCGGAGCAGCCGAATCAGAGATACATAATATTTCTGAATTTTCTCTTTCGTTGGGAATGGCGTTTCAGATTAAAGACGACTTGTTGGATCACAGTGACAACAGCCAGGAATTCAAAAGCTATGTGAAAATTTTGGGGCTTGAAAAAACCGCTCTTGAATTACAGAATTATTCTGATCAGGCAAAGAATGCTTTGATGCCGTTCGGTGATCGTGCCAAAGTTTTGCTGAATCTGATCAGTTACAACCAACAAAGGACAGAGTAGTTTGAGGCTAGATCTTTACCTCGTTCAACAGAAGCTGGCTAATTCACGTACACAGGCGCAGGATTTTATTCAAAATGGCTACGTCTATGCCATGCAAAACGAAGTCAAACTGATACTGAGTAAATCAAATTACATCGTAAAAGAAAGCGACAAGATTGTTGTTGAGGCCAACCGATTGCAAAAATTTGTTTCACGCGCGGGGCTTAAACTGGAAGCGGCATTAAGAAATTTGAACCTACAGATTAAAGACAAAGTGGTATTAGACGTAGGGCAGTCGACGGGCGGCTTTACCGATTGCCTTTTGCAAAACGGAGCAAAACAGATCGTAGGAATCGACGTCGGCCATGGTCAATTACATGAGTCACTTAAGAAAAATCCTAATGTCGTCAGTTTTGAAAACCTAAATGCCAAGGATTTGGCCGTAAATACTGCCTTCCTTAGAACTGTTCCTGTTAATCAGTTTGATCTGATTGTTGCGGATGTTTCTTTTATTTCTCTTACAAAAATAATCCCATCCATTTCAAATTTCATAAATGAAGGCGGAGAGTATTTGTTCTGAGTAAAACCGCAGTTTGAGTGCGGGCGTGAAAACCTGGATGAAAACGGCCTTGTTAAAGACCCTAAAATCTATAAGCAAGTCGAAGACGACATTTCCGCCAAAGCGTTGCAGTATTTTAAAAACATTAAAAGTTATTTTCCGTGCGAAGTGCTCGGTAAAGACGGAAATCAGGAATTTTTTATTTATGGCAAAAAACAAAATTAGTTTCATTTTTTTAATTCTTTTATTGGCCGGCTGTGCAACTAAAAAGCCCGCACCGGTTATTGCAGAAAAACCTAAAAACTCTCAAGTGTACAATGAAAAAGACGAAAAGCCGGCGACACCTGCTGACACTAAGCCGGAACAAGAAGCGCCACCATCTGCAACGGCGCCCACGCCAACACCGGCTCCTATAGAGGCTACTGCGGGTGTTGTTAAGTCTTTACCGCGTATCGGTTTAATATTTTCTGCCGGTGGGGCAAAGGCATGGGGACACATCGGCGTAATTAAGGAAATTGAAAAAGCGAAATGGCCCGTTAAAGCCGTTGCCGGCTTAGAGTGGGGCGCGGCCGTTGCCGCAGCTTACGCTCATCAATTGTCTGCCAACGAAGTCGAATGGGAACTTTCGAAGGTTCGTGATCTGGACGATCTAGAAAGAACAAGCGAAACCATCTTCGGCAATCAAAGTGTGAATGACTTACGCGTGCCGTTTGTCTGCCCCTCATTGAACATCGTGAAGCAAGAAGCTTTTTTATTGAACCGTGGGCAGTTAAAAAGCTTGATGCCGTTTTGTATTTCTTCTCCCGGGATTTCCGGTGCTTACAAACAAAGTATCGGACTGCTGGATCATATCAGTGCGTTATCCCAGCACATGAGAGCAACCGGAGTTAAAAAGGTGATCCTTGTTAACGTTCTGGCACAAGGCAGTAAGAAGCCATTGATGGGCGAAGTGGGCTCGGCAGAGAATATACTATGGGTAAAAGCCGCCGTGGCCGGGGCGCAGAAGCCTTCCGGCATTGATGACGTGATACAAATCGATTTAGACGATTACGGCATCAAGGATCTTGATCAAAAACGTGAAATCATAGCCAGAGGGGCCGAATTAAGCTATGATCAGATTAAGAAATTAAGTACGAAGTACGGGTTATAACATGAGAAAAAGCACAGAAAAAATAGAAGCCTTCAAACACAGACGTAAAAAAGTAATATCAAGACTTGGCAATGCGGCCCTTTTGGTGGCGGCTCACCCTGAACAAATCAGAAACGATGACGTACATCACGCTTACCGTCCTGATTCTAATATGTATTATTTAACAGGTTTTGAAGAGCCGGAATGTTTTTTATTAATCCGCCCGAATGCGAATCCGGAAACAGTGATGTTCGTGCGCGAAAAAAATATTGAGCGCGAAACATGGGATGGATTCCGTTTTGGTCCAGAAGGTACAAAAAAAGAATTCGCAATTGATGAAGTTTATAAAATTGAACAGTTCGAAGAAAAGTGTCTGGAGCTTTTAAAAGGCTACGACGAATTGTATTACCGTCTTTACAAAAACGAAGAGGCGGATGCCAAAGTTCAAAAAGTGCTTTTGAATTTGAAGCGTGCTTATGGCAGAACCGGTTACGGTCTTATGACCATTAAAGATGCGGACACATTTTTGGGTGAATTCCGTCTTAAAAAAGACGAATACGATCTTG
This sequence comes from Pseudobdellovibrio sp., assembly GCA_025449725.1. GTDB lineage: Bacteria > Bdellovibrionota > Bdellovibrionia > Bdellovibrionales > Bdellovibrionaceae > Pseudobdellovibrio. Next base: position 12,647 of record JANWIU010000074.1, on the reverse strand, counting down.
TGAACCAGCGCAAAGCCTGTGAAATTTCTGCTGCGGCTCATGTTGCGGCAATGAAGTTCACAAAGCCAGGCGTAAACGAACGTCAGGTACAAGCGGTATTATCTCATGAATTTTATATGAGAGGCTCTGCTCGTCCGGGTTATTCGTTTATTGTGGCTACAGGAAATAATGCCACAACATTACATTATAATTTTAATGATCAAGAATGTAAAAGCGGCGATTTGTTGCTGATCGATGCCGGCGCTGAATATAACATGTACAGCGGCGATATCACTCGCACCTTCCCTGTAAACGGAAAGTTTTCTGCCGCACAGGCGAAAGTTTATGAAGGTGTCTTAAATATTCAAAAAGAACTTATTTCTTATGTGAAACCGGGAATCTTCTTTAAAGATTTACACAAAATGGCAGAAGACCGACTGACGGATTTGATGTTTGAGCTGGGTTTACTGAGCGGTAAAAAAGAAGATGTTATGAAAGCCAATGAACATCGTAAGTATTATCCCCACGGTTGCGGCCACTGGTTGGGTATGGATGTTCACGATGCGGGTTTATATTACATTCGCGGTGAAGCTCGTCCGATTGAAGCAGGTATGTGTTTTACAATCGAACCGGGCCTTTACATTCCGGCAGATGATAAGACGGCTCCTGCAGAGCTGCGCGGAATCGGCGTGCGTATTGAAGATAACATTGTTGTGACGAATTCAGGCTGTGACAATTTAACAGCCGGAGTTCCTAAAGAGATCGTTGAAATCGAAAGCCTAATGGCAAGTCGGTAAGACTTAATTTCGTTATTCAATAATGAAAAAAGGACGCTCGTTGCGTCCTTTTTTTATTCTAGATTAATGTTCTCTTCGCTCAGTTTATTTTCAGTGGCGATATCCATAAATTTGATTTGCGCCACTAATGGGGCTTCATTGTCGGTTTCGTCCGTAAACAAATTAATTGCGATGTAGTATTTTGAATTCGGATCTAAGGGCAAATTAAGCTTTTTGATTTCTTCAGCATCTTGAGCAAATCGTTCAGACAGATTAGTTACTTCCACACGCTGCGGTTTTTTATATTTTACTAAAAATACTTTTAAGGCTGCTGCCTTTTTGTTTGCAACGATGTCGTCGTCCGAAGTTTTAGAAATGCCGGTATAAAGAAGATAGGCTCCGCCCGCAATACAAATGATGACTAATAACCTAAAAAGTAATTTCATATAAATCTGTGTCTCCACCAGTTTTTTTCAATAGCCATTGTTTGAAGATCGTTTTCGCTTTTAAATAACCGGTCGTCGCGCGAAGCCGCGCTGACCGCCAATCGAATATGGGTGGCCGCTTCCAGCAATTCATAATCGCCGATGGTATTGCCGGCGCAAAGAAATGGTGCTGCATTGCCGGTTTTACTTAGAAGCGCCTCGGTTTTCCCATTGCGGTAAGTAATCGGCAAAACCTTTTCTGTCGTGATTAAGTTATTTTCTACCTTCGTTTCGACACCAATGACGTTTTCATTGGTGAGACCTAAAGCTCTTGCTCCTGGTTCGACAGCCCATCTGATTGAAGCCGTAACAATGTAAACCTGCACCGAATTAGAAAGCAGGAACTCGATCAATTTTTTTTGTTCTGAAAAAATAGGATTGGGTTGAATGCGGTTAAAAGCCTTTTGGCACCATTCACGAATTTCATCCACAGATCGGCCCGCATTAATTTGTGCCAACCAAACATAAGCATCTCTGGGATCGTTATTTATTTTTTTTAAATCCAGATAATGCTTCCAAGGATCTTCAGGAAGCGGCACAAGCTTTTCATCGATTTGATATTGAAAGAAATTTTCTCCCAGATCGGTATCCCATAAGGTCCCATCAGCATCAAATGCGGCCACAAGCTTTGCATTTGAATTCTTAAGGCTTGCGACGGCTTCCTTAATTTGCTCCCAGTATTCCTCGGGATAATTCTTGTAGTTCATAGTTAATAGGGTCCTTTAGTTTGTAACAAACTTCTACTAGATCATAGTCGAGAAGTAAGGTTACTCCCTATCATGCCTTGAGATTTGACACTTGGCTAATAGAACCAATTAGTAAAAGATGAAGATATGTCTCTGTTGTATCGAATTGCTGAATTAGCTGACGTCGAAATGGTCTTTGCCTATGAATCTAAAAAAATTCATGATCCATCCCTTGGCGAAATAGAAAACCAAATTCTAATTTGGGACTCTCACTTCCGTAAAGAGGCGTTAGAACATTATTTTAAGTTAGGGTGGAGCTTCCTGGCACTGGATCAGAATAATCAGTTGGCAGGCTTTTTCATGGGGCAGCCTCTTTTGTTTGTTGATAAGCAGACACAATCCCTTTGGGTTGAACATATCAGTGCTGACAGCAACGAAATTTTTACCGAGCTGGTTGATATTGCTTACCGCTTGTCGCGCGAGAAGCATTTTCAAAGAGTCCTTTTTTCAAAGGAAATTCAAAAGACCAAATTGATCAAGGAATTTCCATTTAAGGATCTTGAACGTCAGATTACATATCTGAAAACGACCAAGTAAGGCAGCATGAAGAATTTTTCACCAAAAACCAGAGTCGAAAACATCTCTAAACTTGAAACTGAAACTTTTGATGTACTGATAATTGGTGGAGGTATTACCGGTGCAGGGGTTGCCAGGGATGCAGCCATGCGTGGGTTGAAGGTGGCTTTGATTGAAAGCCGCGATTTTGCATTCGGAACATCGTCCCGTTCCAGCAAGCTGGTTCACGGGGGAATTCGCTATTTAGAAAATATGGAATTCAAACTGGTATTTGAGGCCTTGTCAGAGAGAAGTAAACTTTTCGAAATGGCACCTCACCTTGTGCACCCTTTGCGGTTTATGATTCCACTTTTTAAAGACAGTCGGGTGGGGATGTTTAAAATGGGGCTTGGCATGTTGCTTTACGACATGTTGGCTTTGTTTCAAACTCCTGAAATGCATGAACGCTTAAACGGTAGCGAAAGTCTTAAGCGCATGCCTATTTTAAAACATGACAATTTAGTCGGATCTTTCGTTTATTCTGACGCCTACATGGATGACGACAGGCTTACGCATGAAACTTTGCGTTCTGCTAATGAGGCAGGTGCTTGCGCCGTCAATTATGTTAAAGCCATAAAATCTGTTTTTCATGACGGCAAAGTATGCGCCATCGAAGCGCAAGATGTAAGATCAGACCGTAAGTTCAGAATAAGATGTAATCACGTTGTTAGCACCGTAGGTCCGTGGACAGATCTTGTTGGTCCGCAGTTGGTAGATGACTGGAAGAAGATTTTGCGCCCGACAAAAGGAATTCATTTAACTTTTTCAAAAGAGCGTTTGAATCTCAGCAGTGCCGTCGTGATGGCTGCACAAGCAGGAAACCGAATTGTCTTTGCAATTCCACGGCACGAGATGGTGATTATTGGCACGACTGACACGGATTACAGCGGTGACCCCGCTGATGTTAAAGCCGACCCGGAAGACGTCAGATATTTGCTTGAAGTAACAAACAATTACTTTCCTGGAGCCAACTTAAAACCGGATGACATCATTTCCAGTTATGTAGGTGTGCGACCGCTGGTAAAAGATGAATCAGGAAACGAAGGCAAAACCAGCCGTGAACACACAATTTTGATAGATCAGCGAGGATTCCATTTTGTTGCCGGTGGAAAGTATACGACTTACCGTCTGATGTCAGAACAAATTGTAGATTCCGTTTTGAACACTTTGCCTATTGAAAGACGTCTGCAATTCAAAAAATGCGAAACCGTATCTCCATTGAATGATTATACGTATACTGACGCTTTACTATTGGCAAAATCTCAAGCCGCCAACGACATAGAATTAAAGTTGGTCGAACGGTTCGGACTGGAAGCTTTTGAAATCGTCGAAAACTATGGATTTGATCTTACTTACTGGCAGCTAGAAGCCTATCATGCCATCAACAGTACGATGTGTTTGACGCTAACCGATTTCTACTCTCGAAGAACACCATTAATGTTGGCTTACAAGGATCACGGCATCAGTTACCTGGAAGAAATCGCACAAGTATTTAAAAAAGAATTAATTCTGACCACAAATGAAATCGAAAAACAAAAATCAGATCTAACAAACTATATCCAATCAGAACTCGCCTGGAAGACTTCTCTTTAGGGTTCCAGGTCCTATTTGTTACAAAAGGTGCCAGGATCACGTAAGTATCCTGGCACCTTTTGTAACAAATAGGACCTGGAACCTATTACTAAATAGGACCTGGAACCTATTACTTATTCAAAAATGCGTGGATTGCTGGGATTTCTTTTTCTAGGTGTGGGAGTGGCGGCATTACTTTTGTGTCTCGCTTAGGTTTGTAACCTTCCGGATATTGACCTTTCAGCACACGTGCCTGAACCAATTCTAAACTTGAACCTTTAATCGAAGGGCCAGTGGGGCCGTCAATCGCGGGGTCAGGGTTGTGGCACGCGATACAATTCATTTTGTAAATGGTTTGCCCGCGCGCTAACAACTGCTCTTCTGAACTAGCCGTTTCAGTTGTGGCTGCATCTTTTTTGGTGCAGCCACTGAAAATTAAAAAGAATGAAAATATTAAAAAACTTTTCACGTTACTAAACTAATGCAGAAATAACGACAACGATTACTGCAGTTAAAGCAAAACCACAAGTGATCACGCCCTTTACAGTTTGCATTGGTCCCAATTTACCTTTGATGGCGTTTCCTTCAAGACCCAAAATCAGCACGCCTAACACGATGGCCAACAATGATAATTTTGATTCAGGAGTTACAGGTGCCGGCATGTGGCTGGCAGAACCCATGAAAAACAACATTGGAATAGAAAACAATGTGTTCGTACGTGAAGCCAACAAAGCTTGTGGTGCTACAACAGCAGCTTGAGGATCTGCTTGGCCGCCGGCCGCGACTTTCGCTGCAGATGCCATCACGATTTGTTGCTTAGGCCAAATGATGAACCAAACGTTCGCCCACATTAAAGTTGCAAGCAAGCCACCGGTTAAAATATTTACGCCCCAGCCGCTGTTAAATACTTCCATGCCGCTCGTGTGTGCTTTTGCTCCTAATAGAACGATACCTGTTGCCAATGTCCACATCGCGCCCCAACGGAACCAGTATAGGGCAACCGGTAACAATTTATTTGTTACGTTTGATTTTCCCGGCGCATCCATTTGCGCCACAGCGGTACCTTGAGTGAAGTTGAAGTAATAAAGATGGCCGATCCACATAACGCCGAAAAAGAAATGCAACCAACGTGCGATAAAAGAAATTCCATCCACTGTAACCAATTGTGAAATGTAATTCATAGTCTAACTCCTTGATGATAATGGTTTTTTACGTACACCATTATCATTAAGTCAGATCACCTGAGAGTCAATATTTGGCGTGACTGCTACGTCTAGGCGTTCAGCATCTTTTGAACAAACGTAGGAAGCGCAAAAGCTGCCGAGTGCAAATCTTCATTGTAGTATTTCAACTGGTGAAACTTAGAAAACTTAGCAGCACTATCCTTCTTCAGGTCAGTAACGGGGTTGTATTGCCCCTTAATTGCCATTTGAAGGCTCCACATCCCTGACGGGTAAGTCGTCGCATGGAACAGTAGCGTGTGTACCTGTTGCGTCGAGAACACCTGTTTTAAACATTTGTTAAGAGCAACAAAGGTTTCTGAATGGAACATCGGCGATTCACCTTGAGTAATAAGAACGCCGTTATCTTTTAAAGCTTTTTTGCAGTTGCTATAAAAGTCTTTGGTAAAAAGACCTTCCGCAGGCCCTGCCGGATCTGAACCATCAACGATGATAAGGTCATAAGAATCCGCTGGAGCTTCTGAAACAAATTTAATTCCATCGCCAATGATAAGATTTACTTTTGGGTTTGAAAATTCACGGGCAATGCCCGGAAGGTGAAGTTTACATGCGCGAACAACCGCTTCATCAATTTCGACCATCGTGACTTTTTCTAACCCTGGATATTTACAAACTTCACGAATGGTTCCGCCGTCACCGCCGCCGATAACCAAAACTTGTTTTGCTGTTTTGCCGGTAGCAGATTCAAAGGCCTGCATCGCCGGGTGAGTGATCATTTCGTGATAATGAAACTCATCTCGTTCTGTGCACATCACCATGTCATCGATCGTCAACATTTTTCCGTAAGAGATGCTGTCTAAAATTCTTACGCGCTGAAACTCATTGCGCTCATCAAATAATACTTCACCGGTGTATCGTAAAGATAACGCCTGGTTTTCATCTTTGTCGGTAAACCAAACGTTGCGATTGATTTTGAAACCTTTTTTAGGGTCGTAATTTTCAGCATCGTTTGGCTTAACCTGAACAGCGTCGCCTTTTTTCAAAATGTGAGTAGATCCACGATTCATTTCAAGTGCTGAATAACGGGAAGAAGAAAATGCTTTTTTCAAAAATTCAAAAGATACCCAAGGGTCGACGGAATCACCGCAGGTAAAAAGATCTACAGCTGCATAACGGTACTCGGGCCAAGTGTGAATGGCCAAGTGGCTTTCCTGAATAACGACAACTCCGGAAACTCCGTACGGTGAAAAGTGGTGAAAGGTCGAATTGATGACGGTGGCTCCGGCAATCTGTGCCGCTTCAACCATCGCGTTTTCAACCGCTGTTACGTCATTCATGACGTCAGCATTACAGTTAAGAAACTCCACCAAAATATGACGACCCAATGCTTTCATCTCATAACCTTTTTTCTGTAATTTTGTTGGGTCAAAATAGGGCCTGGGGGGCCTCTGATCAAGTTGTTTTTAATAAAAGTTTCGCTTAAGTTTTCAGAGGAAATCTGTGTTGATTGCTATAAAAATAAACACTATTTTCGAATCTCAAAACAGTGATGTATTTTCATGTCATGAAAATCGACCGGTATAGTGTCTTTTGTAATTATTTTTACTTTAAAACGACTAGAAAGCTCAGGGGACAATTTGAAATCCCGCTTATTGTTAGAAAAGTAAAGAACGCCGTCCGGCTTAAGAAGTTTTATAACGTTTTCAATCAACCAAACCTGGTCTCTTTCTACATCAAAGTCACTTTTCATACTTTTAGAATTCGAAAACGTCGGTGGATCTAAAAAAATAGTATCGAAGTGGTCTTGCAGCTTTAAATTGCGATTTAGGTTCTCGATATACTGTAAAACATCCTCTTCGACGAATATATGCTTACTGACATCAAGGTCATTAAGCTTAAAATTTTCTTTTGCCCATTCGATATAGGTTTTAGACATGTCAACACTGTAGGTCGTTGCGCCACCGGCCGCCGCCATGACAGAAACACTGGCGGTATAGCAAAAGAGATTTAAAAAGTTTTTATTATTACTTTTTTTCAAAAATTGATAACGAATCGGGCGGTGATCCAAAAATAGTCCCGTGTCTAAGTAGTCCCATAAATTTACATAAAGCTTTATTCCGTTTTCCAGAACGACAACTTTTTGATTTTTTTCATCTAATTTTTCGTATTGATCTAAGCCTTTTTTTACCTGCCGGCGCTTTAAAATAATTTGCTCATCTTTTGTTTGAAAAAGAGTTTTTACGGCTTCAATCAAAACAGGAAGGTGATTTTTTTCTTCATCAATTTTTTGTGATTTGTCATAGATAACAATAAAATCCTTATAACGGTCCACAATAAAAGGAAATTCCGGAATATCGCGGTCGTAAAGCCTATAGGCTTCAATTTTATTTTTTTCTGCCCATTGTTTTAATTTTCTGTAATTTTTTTCTAATCTGTTTTGTATCATATGTTACCAGCTGAAATCTTGCCGGCTGTTCCAAAAGTTTTCATTCATTGATGGGCTGATGCCCTGTAAAAACTTTTTTAGCTCCGCGGCCTTATTCAAAATCGGTTCAGGAAATCCCGAATTTAATCGATTTCTATAAAGCGCTGAAAACAATTCGGCCCGATCTTCCCAAAGATCGGTTTTAGCATAAGGAGTTATAAAACACTGCCGGTCAACAGAGCCTTCCGGAAACGAATGATTGATGTTTACGTTACGGTTGTAAGCGCATTGGCCGCTGGCTGTGTCCCACTCTTCATAATTTAAATTACGATCATGCTGGTCGTCCACAGCGTGCATGAATTCATGGGCCATCGCTTCAAAGCTGGCGTCAATCGGCAAGAAGACAATATTTTTAGTGGCCATGGCCTCTGCATTTTGAGTGTCCTCTACTAAAATAAAGCAAATGTTCTGATTTTTGATTAAAAAATCCTGCGGAAATGCATCTAAGAATCTGGCGACGTCATTCACTAAATCTAATTTGTCTCCGGGAAGCCTAACAGGCTCCAATACAAGGTTGTATTTCATAGTCGCGTAAGGAAGCTGACTTTTAAGAGCCAGAATTTGAATTCCGGTATTGCGGCTGATTCTGAAGTTGGCAGGGGTATCCACAAACTCCATTTTGTCTGCCGTAAGTCCGCGTGTGTTCAACTGACAGTGGCTGAACGGGCTATCCGTCGCCAAGGCGATGGCAGACCATAAAATCCAGTATAGGAATACCAAAGAATTCTTTAACTTCATTCCAAGGTCCACCAGCGATTGAGCGGTTCTAACCGGTCATATGTGCAGGCCGGGTCCTGATCGAGAGTATTCCCGCAGGAATTATAGCGGCCTAAGTGGTCAAAGCTGGGTCTATTAACCCAAAAGCTGTCATTCAAATCTGGGTGTAAAGAACGATAGTAGTTTCTCAGGGCAGCTATTTTTGCAGTAAGCGTGCTGTTTCGCGGAGTTTTTCTAATCAAATTATTATAATCCTGAATCATAGCTGCAAATACTTCTGCGCGGTCTTCTGATCGGTTTTTTTGAGAATACTCACTTGGGAAGCAGGAGTTGATATCAGACAAAGCTAAATTTGTTACACTCGGACTTTCAATCGTTTGGTAATTACAATTACCGTTCGTATTAATCGAAAGCCATTCGGTTAGCCACTGCTGGTTCAAATTTAAATTATCAATCGCATGAGACATTTCGTGTGCAATAGTGTCGAGATTGGCGCCGATAGGAATCAGCATCACATTGCTGATCGCCATCGCTCCGTAAGGGCTCATCCTGTCAGTCAGTACAAAACAAAGATCCGGGTTGCTCTGTAAAAAACGCAACGGAAAGGTTTGTAAAAACGCAGATAGTTTGCTTGCTTCTACAAATTTTGCGGATTCATCAGAAGACGGTCCCACCGGAAAATTCAAACCTGGAACAACCACACGGGTTTTAAGTTCCATCACACGTAAGCCGGTTACCTCTGTCAGTCGTAAAGCTTCCGGCACCAATGCTACTTGTAACCCGTCAGCAGGAATGAAAGTGGCCAGGCAATCTCTTCGGTATTGGGGGGCTGCAAAACTGAAAGAACCGGATAATAACAAAATTAAAATCAAAGCATAATTGTTCATACTAACTTACAAAGCAAACATGGGGCCTTGCTTCTTAAAGAAAGTGTCTCAATATGAGATAAATGCCAATCTGGCGGTGAGTATAATCGACTTAAATTTTTTTAGAAAATCCCAATGAACAGCTGTCGAAAATTGTTAGTCAGGTATAGTTCTGCGGTTAATGAAGCGCCTTGATAATCGCCTCAAAATAACCTGGCTTTTCAGGGCGTGGATACCAGGCCAAGGCAATTTTATAGTCGTAAAATTGATCTCCGCCGAGTTTTATGATTTCTCCGCTTTTTACAAAGTCATGAGCGAATTCTTCAGAGATTACCGAAAAGCCTAAGCCGGCAGCCACCATCGAAATCAGCGCATCGGTGTTGTTTGCAAAATGGCGCTCTTTGCCTGCTTGAGATTTTAAACGGTACTTATCGAGATAATTAAAAGTCATGGTGTCGGATTGGTCGAAGTCGATGATGTTTTCTGTTTTAAGGATATCCGGAAGTAGGCGCCTCTTCCATGAGGCTGGGCCGTAAAGACAATATCTCTCGGCCTTTAAAATTTTAGAATCCATTTCGCGCGTCACATGGTGATGTTCAAGCAGCGCAAAATCGCATTGGCCTGTCTTGAGCTTGTCAACGTTGCTATCAGTGTCAGACAGGTCAAATTTAAAACGTAGTAGCGGGAACTGGTTCTTAAGCTTTATCAAATTAGGAATGACCCTGGATCGCAAAATACTTGATGGTCCCGAGATGCTGACTTCTGTGATGCTATCTTTTGCTGCCCTTTGAATCTTAGACAGGGCCATTCCCTCAATTTCTAAAGAACCTTTTACAAACTGAAGTAAAGCTTCGCCTTCAGTAGTGAGCCTCATTCCCTTCCTTGATCTTATGAAAAGCGTTGTCTTCAACTGCTTTTCTAAAGACCGGATCCGCTGCGTGACACCCGTTTGGGTGATTCCCAGCAGATGTGAGGCATCTTGGACTGTTCCCTTTCGGACGACAGCCCAAAATGCTTCTAAGGGGGGGCTGAGTAAACTCATTTAAAATCATAGATACATGTTAATTATGAATTATACAAACACTTTCTTTTTATCTAGATTGCGCCGTATCAGAGTTACCAACATGGTCGCTGTGGAAAAACTTTTTAAAAGGAGAAAAAATGAAAACGAAATTAATTTTTACAATTGCCGCCACTTTGCTTTTGCAATCGAAGTCCGTTTTTGCTGTGGATAACACGGTTGAAGCTGTGGAAAAGGAATATCAACACGAATTAATTTGTCAGGCATCGACAGAAACTGAAGATTTCGAACTGAATCTGAAATGGGAAGTTCTTCACATGCACCTACCTGACGGAAGAGCGCCGCAAATTCGAAAAGAATTTAAGTATGAACTTAAAAATTTAACAACAGGTACTGTCGTTCAGGACACCTACGGAAATTTTTTCGGTGAACACGCCGACATCAACATCAGCGATACGGCACTTCATGCTGTGGGGCAGTTCTTTATGTATAAACGATTAGGCTACATTCAAAATGAAACAGACATTCTTTTGGATCACGACGGTGCCGGTAATTATTTTTTGAGCCATTTCGTCAACAAAGCGGTCGAGACTTTTAAAAATCCGAAAGATTATTGCAATCCACCGACAAGACTCTGTGGTTCTGAACCACCGTTGCCGGAACCAAAAACTGTTCTGACTTTGAAATTTGTAAAATCAGCTTGTCACTAAGGTCTACAGCCTGTGTTGAGTTGTTCTACTTCTTTCTGCATCGAATCTGAAATCATTTTAGCGGCTACCATATTCGCAATCGGGGTTGGATGGACAACAACAGGGATCAGCCCGGCTCCATCCGGTAATACATCATCCAGCAGAGTGTCCCCGAAATTCAAAGTAGCAACTCCGTGCTGATTTAGCAGCTGAAGCAAGTCACAAGAAGGGGTATGAGTGCGGTACGGATACGGAACAAAATAAAATTTTACTTTGGCGTCGGTATAAAAGGCTTCAAAGTATTCTTTCAGGTCTTTGAAAAATACCGAAAATTCTTTGTCGTAAATGCGCATGTTCAATGGCCATTCGTTATCAAGAACTTGCGCGTAAGCAAAATAGGTGAAGGGGGTTAGAAGTAACCTTCTTACAAAATGGTCATAAAACGTATCTTTTAAAACCATGTGACCATCTTTTAGCTCGTAATAAGGTTTATTAAGCGAATCAGTTGGCGATGGAATATTAGCGAATGACGATGAAAGAAACGCTCTTCCGGGATGAGTTTTATTGTAAATATAAACCACAGAGATCTCTTTTGACTGAGCTTTTGGCGGCGAAAGCAATTTTAAGTCGCGGAAGTAGTAAAGAAAATCATTCGGCCCGGCGTTTAAGCGAGAAACATTAAAAGCTTCCGTATCTTTATTAAACTGAGAAAAGTAGGCAGGAAGTGTTTCGTTGTCATTAACTCCATAACCAAAAAGAGGTGAAGAACCAAAAAATATGACGCTTCTTTTGGGGTGCGGAGGCTGTTCAGGAGTGGCCCTCCAGCCGTCGCTATTGATATGGAACTTCGCGGAATGAATTGCATCCCCATCTTGATTCTTCAAGGTAAAGTTGACTTCGCCCGGTTTATAAAAAAAAGTGTCAGGCTCATTAACGAGCCTCGGGCTAATTAAAGATCCATCAAATAGTTTATCGTACTTAAATTCTTCACTGAGGCTTTGCCAATATTTAATTTGCTTTGTAATTGCAGGGACGCCGGTTAACCAATTGCGATATTCTGTACATTTTTGAGAGCAGGATTCCGGCGTTTCGAGGCCCCTTAAAGAATAAATTAATCGGGGACTCAGTAAATGCAAACTCATGTCAGAGAGCAGCAGGATGATAATTGCAATCACAAACAGTCTCATCTGAATTCTCTCATGCAAAATTAGTGTAATGTAGGATCAACAATCCGGATACTTAAAAAATAAAATTTTGTAAAATACTGATTTGGTAATCGCGTTTGTCGTCACCGGACAGCTGCAGATCCAGGTTTTGCCGAAGCTCGTAGTTAGCTTTGGCTTTGAATCTTAAGTAAGGCTCCTGGCGGTCGCGTGCCAGATAGGAAAGTTCGGCTGAGAATCCCAGCCGGTCAAAAGCTTTTGAAATAAATAACAAGTCTGGCCCCACTTGGCCCAAATGTTCATATTGTGACCCCGGCAAGTCTTTTAAGTAGTTAGCGGCCAACAAATATGAAATGCGTGAGTTTCGTAAAAACAGCAAATCAAAACTATACCCAATTGCGTATTCAATGTC
>JANWIU010000073.1 GCA_025449725.1 Pseudobdellovibrio sp. | reverse complement strand
GACTGCGCATTCTTATATTAATGGTATCTGTGGTGGCTTTATTTTTAGGCGCCTGTTCACCAACACCTCAAAAAGACTGTGGATTCGTTCAAAATATCTACGGACAACGTATTACGTGGAAATCTAAGGATCCGGTTAAAATCTATATACATGAATCGGTGCCTGCTGAATTACGACCCGCTCTTTATAGATCGTTTGAAACTTGGGAGCGGCAAGTCGGTCACAAGCTATTTGAAATCTCTGAAGATTCTTCACAGTTATCTGGGTCGCCGTCCAGGGATAATAAAAATGGTATTTACTTTTTATCCGAATGGGAGTCAGATAGATCGTCTGAGCAAGGTCGAACATCGGTCTACTGGGCTGGTGATCAAATTCAAGAAGCGGATATTCGCATAAACGGTTCTGACTTCAGTTTTTACGATCAAGATACTCAAGTGTTAATCGGTTCCTACGCCCTTAAACGGTTAGGAAAGACTGAGCGCGCGGGTTATTCTTTTGAAGCCTTGCTCCTTCATGAATTAGGTCATTTTTTAGGGCTTAAGCACCGTGAAGGCAGTTCCACAGTTATGGCGACGCACTTAGCGGCTTTTAACGATAGAACTCGGCTCGCATCGGTAGATCAAGAATCTGTGATGTGTGAATACAACTAACTTTGAGAACGATAAAGAGGAAGATATGAAAATTGTAGAAACAACTAAGCAAAATCAAGTAACTGAAAATGAAGCGTCTATTCCTACATTGGAATTCAGTGATGTTGTTGTCTACAATGAAATGGCTGATCAAACTTCTGTAAAATTAAATTTGATTGAGCAAATCCGTTCGCAATTAAATCAACTGGAAGAAATGAATCATAAGCGTCAGTTTATGATGAAAGAAATTCTAGAAGTTATTCGCTAATTAATTGAATCCGAAATCAGTTACATATTTATTTTTAGTTTTGGCTGCCTACGCAGCCTTTTTCAATTTGGGCTGCGCTCACCGGGCTAAAACCGAACCCATTGAAAAGCCTGCGGCACAAGAGCCCGCAGTAGCGACCACTGAAGCGCCGGCCGTTCTGGCAAAAGCGTCTGTGATTTTAGTGGGGGAAACCCATTACTATACACCTTTTGAAAGTTACGAATACTTACTAAGTGCTGTCGCACCGGTTGCACAGCTTTGTGTGGCTGTGGAACTGCCCGTGTCCAGCGGCACTTTTGAAAACACCTTGCAGAATTTACGAAAGCGAGAAAGCGAAGTAAAAAAACAAAACGGAAGCGGTGAGGCCGTAAGAAGAACTCACCGTGTACTCGAGACTTACACCAGGTTTTCGGAGATGAGCACTCAGCTTCAGATAAAAATTTATGGCGTTGATGATGCTCATCACTACAAGTCGGCATTAGATGTTGAAAGCCGTAGCCGCAGCATGGCCCGTAACATTTTGCAGCTACTGAAGAGCGGACAGTGTGGACGGGTGATGGCGATACTGGGGAAAGCTCATCTTACTTTTGGATCCCAGCGAAAATTGACTGTTAAAGGATTGCTGACAGAGGCTCGAGTGGATTCAGTCAGTGTGAATCTGCAAATGACGAATGAAGAAAATGTGCCGGGAGTGTATCAGAGCTTTAAAGGAAGTGGATTGTCGGCATCGCCGACGGATTATGAATGGCTGGAAAATAAACTGGTAAAAAGAATGATTCGTTTGTTGCCGAATTTGCACGGGGATAATTCAGTTTGGCAGGAGTTTGATTACACACTTTTGTTGCCCTATAATTTAAAGGCAAGTGTTCTAGATTAAGATTCTTCGTCTACAGCTTCAAGTTTTGGAATAGTGAAGCGTACAAAATCACCGATGCGTTCGCGTTTCATGCCTTCGCCGCTGACAGGGCGGTCAAACTTAAATTCTTCACGGAAAGATTGAAAATTATTCGTGCGCATATTTTTATCGCCTTCAGCTGCCTCGTCTTCAAATTTTCTTTGGCCGGAAATTGTGGCCTTATTGCGCTGAATGGAAACTCTTAAATTATTTTTTTCATGTTCAGGTGCATAGGCATCGATCGTATAGTAGCCGGCGCCTTCGCCAATGCGGCTTCCGCGGTTTTGAACCGCGTAAAAGTCATCGGTCTCTTTTGTTTCATAATTCTGAATTACTGGGGCTCTTTTGTTGTCTGGGGAGCTGGCTTTGTTGTTGTAGAGGTTTTTTTTTTCTACAGAGCTTTGTGAAGCCTGCGAATCCATTTTTGAAGATTGTCTTTGCTGGCGTTCCTGCCGCTTCAGATCCGCGCTTTCGGCGGATGAGTCCGCGCGCGCCTGCCTGTCGGCTTCGGCCATCTGGCGTGCCTCAGCTTTGATTTCAACAACCGCATCAGCGGACTGTCGCTCAAGCTCTTTATTTTGTTCGGCGTAATATTCTCGGACCGCTTTCATATCATTGCGTTGAGATTCTGCGAGTTCGCGTTTGTACTTCGCTTTTTCCTGTTGGATTTGACGTAGATAAGTCTGACTATTATTTTTCTTTCCGATTGCATCTGCCATAGGGAAATTGTATCAAATTTGGATTCCAGAGGCGCAAGAAACGACGTTACTTTTTAATATCTGGGCTTTGGCTAGTGACGGCCGCTGGACTATTGGCTGGCTGCCGGGCGGCTTGGTCCAGGGTTGCAGCTGTAGGAGCGGGTTTCATTGGTTTGTCGCAATGAGGACGGAAGTCATCAGTGCGCCCCTTGCACATCCAAGTATCGACGTACGTAAGGGATTCCCCTTCGTTAAGCGGGTAAAATGTTTTGTATTGTTCCGGGTCCAAAGTGGTTTGAATCTGACGGGCAGAAGCCGCTTTTGAATTACTGAGAAGAAGCACAAATACACGGTATTCCGCCTGTGCAGTCGAAGAAAATATAATTGTAAAAGTAAGCAATAAATTCTTCACATCCTCTTATCGGATGTTGAGTCCACGATCTTTAGGTACGGCAATGCGACTGGGAAGGGTTCTTAGTGCGGCAGCTTCTGGTTGCTGCGAAGGTTGTTTTCAATAATGTAAAAGTAGGCACGGACAATCCGGTGTTTTTCTTCTTCATCAAGAGAGTTGATGTAATCTTGTTTTTCGCTGAGGGTTTTACACTGCAAAAGTTTTAGAATGTCTTCCTGAACTTCTTTAATATTCTCAACTTCAAAAAACTTTTCTTCGGGATAATCGTGTTTAAATACTTCGGCAATAAGTGAGTTTTCAAAAAGGACGTGTATCCCGTGTTCGGACTGAGTCAGAATGGACTTCAGGTTATTTATTTGCTGTTCATCGAGATAAACTTCAACTTTAGACAAAGTGCTCTCCCTGCAGAGTTAGACTCATTTAGGAATATTGATATTGCAATCATGAAGCCAATGACTTTATTAGTCATTTTCAACGATTAGTGATTTGAGGTTTGTTTTCCGCTAGTATTTGAGCAACGACAACAGCGTGGAGAAAAAGTGAGTAAAGTTGCCAGTAAATTGAACAAGAAAATCGGCTCTAAAAAGAATAAAAATATTAAAATCAGAATGAGGAAGGCTTCGCTTGTTCGAGCTAAAACTCACAAGGCTAAAAAGAAAGTTACCGAAAAAGAATTAATCATCATTGATGAAAAGCAGGGATTAATTTTTGATAATGATAAAACTCTTTTTGGCTATTTTTCAGTCCCTATTAAGGAATTTGAAAACCTATTTCATAAGAACTATCGGCCAGAGCAGGACTTTTCCGCCCTGGAACAGCAGGAACATGAGTCCCTTCTTGAGGAAACTTTGGACGATCCGGATGAGATCTGGATAGACCAGGAGTCCTTCGAAGACTTAAAAGTACACACCTTTGTGAGGTCGTTTGAAACCAAACAGCAGACTTTTTATTACATTGCAGTTGTTTACGTGAATACCGAAGAAAATTACCCAAGCTTTGTATTTTTGCATTTTCCAACTAAGGACAATGAAATGCTGGAGACTTTTCGAAAAGACGAAATCATTTTTCATAGAAAATTGGAAGCTATTCAGTTTGCGGCGATCGAAGGTGATTCATTGTTGGAAGGTGATTATCTAGCCATTGGATTACTGGAGTCCATGCTGAAACTGCGCGGTGAAAAGGATATACCGACCGATAAATTTAAGGACTACGTTGAATGCCGTGAATCTACGATTAATTCCCCCGATGAGATTTGGCGTAAAGTGGACACCACAGGCCACGTGTTGGTGACTTTCATTAAAGAGTTTCCTGACTTGGGAGTAGAAGACTGTTTTTATATCGTCGTTACTGAAGAAGATACCGAGGCGCAGGTGAATTCGTTGTTGTTCTCTTTCCCTACAAAAGATGAAAGCCTGGTTGATCGTTACCGCCAGGGTGAAAACTTAGAAGCTGAGGAAGTCGCTACGGAAAGCAGTCACTAGATCACAGCCAGGCGGCAGCTACGCTGCAAGCCTGTGCTAGAAGCAATACTGATCAAACGTTTCTTTAATCTGTGAGAAAGTCCAACCTGTAACATCTTGGCCGTACAGTGGGTGAAGCTGTTGTAACAAGTCAGCGCGGGTAGAACCGTTTGCATTGAATTTATAGTCTTCAGGGTTAGCTAAAAATTGCGGGATCAAAACATTTACATGGTCGATTATCGTGCCGTCAGATTTGTAAGCTACAACTTTCATAACTTGATATGGGTTGTTCAGATCATCATTTAATTTCAGCATTAAACCTGTTTCAGCCGTAATTGAGCTGATGTAAACACCGGTCGAAGGAGTCGTTGTTGCCTGACCAGTGCTTAAGTTGTACGAGTAAGCTGCAAGCGGAACTGAATCTAACTGAACTGCATTGTTGATTACGCGCCATTTGTAAAACTTCAGGTAGTATCCAGGTTTGTTGTGGGCGCTATCGATTGAACCGAATTTAACTTTCACATATTCTTCATTAGCTTTTCCGTCAGAGTCGATGATGTTGGCGATATTCATTGTCATGAGGCCGGCTTTGCTCAGTTGATTGCAAGAGGCCAGAGGTTTTTCGCTGCTCACTTCAACGCGTGATTCTAATTCTGTTGTTCCTGT
>JANWIU010000072.1 GCA_025449725.1 Pseudobdellovibrio sp. | reverse complement strand
CATCCCGATTTCTTACCAACTGACTGAGCCTTATTATTATCTAAATGCGAACGACTGGCCGGATCATTAGGCGGTTGCGGCGGTGCGACTCCGCCACCGAACGGATCTGTTTTGGCTTTCTTAGGATCCGCAACACTTAATCCATCGCTGTAACAAAAGCCTTCGGCGATTTTATTTGCCGGCTGATTTACGATGCCTCCCGGTTTATCCGCTTCAATTTTGGTGATGGCAATTTTTGAAATACCGGAAGTATTCATTAACTCGGAGGCCGACTTGCCAACTACTCCCTGAATTGCACTTCCGGAAGTACTAAGTACATCCGATTCGGTTTTTTTCATGTTGAGGACAACACAATTATTATACGCCACCCCTAACTGAAATTGAAGTTCATAAGCTGGCTTAGGCACATCATTTTTTGTTTCAGCAGTATTGTGATAAGAAGGAAAACTGTCCGCATAAAACTTGCTCCAACCGTCAAGGTAAGGTTTTTTCAGGTTATCCATGCGCACCCATTCGTTAACTACTTTAGTGGACGCAGTAACACAGGCATCGATTCCCACTTTTTTATCGGCTAAAAAAGTTTTCAGTTGCGATTGAGACATCTCGTAAGGATTTTCTTCCCAGATAGATTCGATTGTTTTAAAGCAGCTGTTCAGAGGTTCTGACTTCAAACACAGGGCCGAATACTTTTCACCGGCCATATCTTGTTTCAAAGTTTTACAAGTGCCTTGAAGCTTCCAGAGATTCTCTTTCGCCGGCAATGCCACGTCTCCTATCAGACTGTAAGACTCTTGAAATTGTTTGTCTTCCCAATAAGATTCAAAATTTTTCTTTAAAGCATCAAAAGATGACTGAAGCTGCGGCTTAACTTCATCCAGAGAGGACGTCAGGATATCCGCAGCATCTCCTTGAAACTTGCTGTCATAAAAACTTTCATAAGCATGAAAGGCAAAGCTGTACAATGAGCCCACTGACTTAGGAAGATCGATACATTCCCAGTAATCTCCGTTTAAACAGAATTCACTGCCCAGGGCATAGCCCATTTTTTTAGTGACGTTAGCTTTATAACTTTCGATCGAATTGGGCCACATCCACGTTGGATACTTGCTGGCGTCTTTTACACCTTTACCAGGCCATTTCGCATCCAGATCAGTCAACATATTATCAACTTTAAGCTTCCATGCGTCGCTTTGATTTTTAATGGAAGGCTCAAGTAGCACTGTAAAAGCATTAATGGCCTGTGCCTGCTTCACAATGAGGTCAATTTTTGTTTTAAAAAGATTCCGGTTGTTGTTACAAAATTTTGTGGCGTTATCGTCTTTGAAGCTTGTGTAGTAATCCAAACACTTCATATAGACGCTGTTCAAAGATCTAATATCCAAACCAAATTCCGCATAAGTTCCGCCGTAATTAAAGGCTGACTTATTTAAATGCGGAGAAAGGGCCGTGTCATCAGTAACGCCGCCCTTTAATCGCTTCTCGGCGTAATCTTTCAAATAAGGACGCCATCTCTCTTGGTAGTACATTCCCTCATTCATGTGCGGAGTCTGGCCAAACAATGCCACATCAAGATCTTCTAACCAACTGGCCGCGTACTCTAGCGCTTCGCCGACGGCTCCGGCAAGAGCCGCAAGCTCTTCTAAAAGGCCGCAGATATCGACGCCGGTAAAAATATTAGCGGCCGCACAACCGATCGGCTTGCCACCGTCTATCATCAACTGAACGTAGTCCTGATTTTTAATATCAATATAAATTTTTAATGCTGTTTCAAGATTGCCTTTGCCGCTTTCAAGCAATGGCCCAATAGTTGGATTGGCAGAAGCGCCGTCCAGGCAAGCCATCAAACCTGCATCAGATGTGTCTTTGCACATCTCGATCAAATCCAACAGCGCAAAGAACTCTCCGATTGAAATCGGAAGCGGCGAATTCGGAACGATAGATTCTATTTGTATCAAGATGGATTTAATTGAATCCATACTGCCAGCTTGCGCGCGCTGCGGGCTAAAAAATGCAAACTGAAAAGAAATAATTCCTGCAATAAAAAATAAAAAGCTTTTTCGGATTAAGGTATTCACTATCTTACTCCGAATGGTTTATTGTTCTTCTTAGCGTAAGCACGAAGCTCACCCACGGTGATCCGCTTGCCTAAGGCATTTTCAATAACGGTGGAGTCCGGTTTGCTCTCAAGCGCGGCCAAATCTTTTGGAGATTTAATTTTTACGGTAGCGCCACTACGGTTCGGAATGACCGGCTGATTATCTAACAGTGATTTACCATTGATCGATTTATTCAGTTGATCGAGTTTCTTAAAATCAGCGGCAGAAATAGTGCGGCCACTTGGAAGCTGAATCGTTTCAGTCGACCCCAGCTTTTCAATATTTCTTAAATTATATCCCTTTTGAATTTTAACTTTACCGGTTGTCGCCTTTGAAAATCCTGCAGGACTTTGAACGGCCACTTTATTTGGTGAGCTTTTGGCTTTACGGATAAAATCCGCCAACGACTTCAAACGGCCGGCACTGACTTTGCGGCCATTAGACAATTCAACTTGTTGATCATCTTTTAAATTTCTGATTTCCGCGAAACTGGCTTTGTTGCCTTTTTGTACGCGGTACAACTGCGGCGCCTCGAACGAGTCATCTTTAACAGCGAATGCGCTTTGTGGATGCGCTACAACGAACGTCAAAAGGCAAAACAATACCAAATGACTTCTCAAATTAGAAAGTTTCATTATTGGTCCTTTATGGATTAAATAAATTTTTATTAATCCTAGAACCTTAAATGCTAATTTTCAACGATTTCAGTTCCTACGAATTCTTCTGTTGAAAGTCCTTCGCAGCGCATGATTCCTTCAGACATTTTCTGGTCCAGCTCCGGCACACCAACAGGACCATCGAAAAGACGGCTATCCAATGAACCGACAATGTCTGAATCCGCCGTTTGAATAAAGTTTGTCGGCGAAATCTGACTGAATACAATAAACAGATACTTTTCTGTAGCCAGCTTTGCCAAGCGTGCTTCGCTTTTTAAGCAGCTTTGCTTTCCTTCTTCAGATTCAGGATAGTTTTCATTCTTGTCACACTCCGTTACCTTTTCACTGTTTCCCCAGTTACTTAGGGTTTGCTTGTACTGTGAGCGCTTCAAATTCCAAATCGCATCCTTGGAGTCAGGCGAACTGTGGTAACAAAGATTTAGCTTCTGGCCCAATCTCGTATTTATTCCCAGCTTCTCGGCCATCTTCGATCCGTAAAAGCAGACGTTTTTGAGGTTATAATTATGTGATTCATCATCGCGCTGGACATGCGCAGACGAAAATGAATCCTGGATGGCATGAACAGCATGGCCGATCAAAAACAGCGCCTTATTAGCCTCTTGGTTTTTCAAGGCTTTTAAAGCTTCGGCTGTTATATATTTAATATTTTCACGTGCCTTTACACAGGTTTCATGTGCCGACATCAAAGTGACGCTGTCTTTATAATTCCGAAGAAAATGCAGCACCTGATTATCTGCGTTTTCAAAATTATTGATATCTTTATTATTCCAAAAATCCTTAAGGGAGAGAACTTTGGTTTGCTTAGGAAAGTCTGTCGCAAAGTTTCCATGAATAACCATATTTTTAGATTTATGGCCGAGAATTCCGCGTGCCTCGGGCTTCACATTAAACTGCAGGGTTTCCAAATTGAAAATCGTTGGACTGCTTTCAGCTTGATGCAGCCGTCTTGCCGTGCTGTTCAATGCTTGCCGTGTAATTTCTTCATGTCCACTGTAAGTGCTGGGAACAAAGAACCAGTCAGGAACAGACTCAAAAGCATGAGCCTGTGAAAACAAGGTCAGAACTATTATCGAAAAAAAACGTTTCATGAATCCGCCAAACTAAGAGGGTATAGGGTTAGTGATTTTTGCGATGCATGAAATGTTCCAGCAATAGTCCCAGCCCTTGGCGGTTTAAATCTCCGAGAGTAAATTTAAGATTTTTTCACTCGGAGTTTTGTTATACAAGCCTGAAATTTTTAGCTGTGTTCTACAAGCCTCTGTAGCTTCATCAGAGAGGATGTCCAGCCCTTCACACAGTCATCATGCTGATCCTTAGGAATTCCATCATGAACAATATGGATTTCAGACTGATCATCTCCAAGACTCTTAAATTCAATGTTCACTTTCATAACCTCGGCCCATTCGCCCGGCATCCCGGCGTCTTTCGGAGATATTGCTTTTCCATCTTTATCCATAAATTGATCGGTACTGACGATTTTTTTATTAGGAATGACCTCTAAGTAGGTGCCGCCGCTGTACTGAACTTGCCCGTCCGGCCCTTTCATAGCTAAAAGCGATTTACCGCCCGGTCTCACATCCAGTGAAGCTGTAGGGCAGGAATAAGTTTCAGGCCCCCACCACTGTTTGATAAGCTCCGGATTTGTCCAGGCCTTCCAAACGCGTTCGACCGGTGCATTAAATTTACGTGACACATCAACTTGCGGGAATTTCACCGTGTCGAAGGTCAATTTTGTTCGTTGATTATTTTGGGATGTAGGCAGTTGCATTTTAATTCCTTTCGCTGCTGGTATCGACTGGGTTTGCAAAGGGTGTGCGTGAGTCTACTTGACTACGCCACGTTCTGAATTAATGTGAAGGCGTGACGCGAAAAACCTTTAGTTTCATCAGTGTAATGACCTGCGGTGTACTGGCACTCGTGTTGGCATTGGTATACATGACCCCAAATGGGTTTGTAGGGCGTTCAGCCGGAAGCTTTTTTACCACGTCAGATGGAACAAAAATATTTTACTCAGAATACGGTTCCAAAAATCTTACACCTGTAATACTGATCCATGGATTCGCGGTTAATGGCGATCTGAATTGGACCATTTCAGGGGTTCGATCGAAGCTAAGTGAAAAATATCATGTGATCGTTCCTGACCTTCGCGGTCACGGGCTCAGCGATAAACCTCATGAAGCTTCCCGCTACGGTTCTGAAATGGTGAAAGACATTTCAGAGCTGTTGACGCATCTGCAGTTTCCAAAAGCCACAATTGCCGGTTATTCATTGGGTGGTTTCATTGCATTGAAGTTCTCGCAGATTTATCCGCAGCAAACTGAAAGAATTTTAGTAATGGGGGCCGGCTGGGATGAGGTCGGCAGCGACAGTTTGGCAAAGAAACTAGAGCCTGCAGCCCAAGCCTTAAAGGCAAATGAGGGCGTTCCACCGCTTTCGACTTTTTTGAATCCTAAAAAAGATCCCGGCGTGTTTCATAATTACTGGGTTTTATTTGTGACCAAATTTTTAAACGACCCGTTGGCATTAGCGGCAGTCATTGAAGGAAGCGAAGGGCTGACGCTGACTGCAGGCGAGCTGGCATCTGTTTCAAGTGCACCTTGTATTATAATAGGCGAAGAGGATCCGTTTTATGAGTCTGCGCTTAAAATAAAAAATATCTTACCGCAATCGGATTTAAAAATTATTCAGGGGAAAAACCACATGACTGCAGTTACTTCCCCTGAATTTCTCGATCATTTTAATCAGTGTATGACTATGTAAGCCGATTACATTTTCGGAAGCGGCAAGCATTCCATAACTTCAATGCCTTCGCCTGGAAAAATTTCAAAGTGCGGGTGATTTAAAAATAACTTGGCCGCATCTTCATGAGTTTCTGCTTCAACGATGGTGTAAGCAGTCATTTGATTGCGAGAATCAGAAATTCCTTTTTGACTGACCAGCTTGGTTTTACCAAGTGGGTTGCCGATATCCTTAATAAGTTTAGAATTCTTTTCTCCCCAGTTTGACCACAGTTTAATACCTTCTTTTTGACGGTCAGCTTTTGCAGCTTCACTTAATGTTGCCCATTTTTCCATTGCAGCCGGTGACCCTGTGTAAATCGCTAAAAATTTTTTCATTTGTTTTCTCCTGATTGGAAAAAGCTATACGAAACAAAATTTTAATTCAACTGATTGAACGAATTATCTGGCCTCGTCGAGGCCCGCACGGCGCAACATCAATTAGTTACGTCCGATTCCATGACTTTTGTTAGGCTCTTTGCTTTGTCTACAACCGGTCATGATACCAATAACGCTCAATTGGAAAGCTCTGAATGGGATTTCAGAACTTCGCTTCCAGCTTTTGATTTCACTAAATAAGCCGGCTCTTCTTTTGAACCGTTTCTTTTAAACTCAGCACCTCTGAAAATTTTTGTAACTGGTTTAAAATAGACTTTTTTTACAACGCCTGAAACAGGACGCCCCATCCATCTCCACTTAATTTTTTCGCCGATTCTAAACGGCTCCGGTAAACGATTTGTTTTCATCACGGCCCCCTTTTTAGCATCCACATTTCAAATTTCCTGCCCGGCTCATTCTTAAAAATACCGGCGCTGACTTCCGAAGTCGTAAAAAGTATCCGCGTCTCGGAATGAAACGCCAACAGGCGCAAAACGTCCTTTGATCAGCCTTTGATCGATGAGGTGCTCTATAAAACAGTATAGAAGGCACATTTCCTGAAACTAAAAACCTAAAAAGGAAACATTATGAAAACCTTAATTATTTCCACAATCGTAGCCGCCTTCTCAATTAACGCCTTCGCAACTTCAATTGACTGGCGCGAAATCGAAAGCAAAAAATGTGATGAAAGTGCCGCAGTTGCCGTACAAGATGAATCGGTTGGCGTGGCCTTAGGCGAAACCCTATTAGCTTTTAAAAAGAAAGACGAAACCGGCTGTAACTACGCCGACTTTTATACCGTATTGAAACTTGATGGCGTATCCAGCAATTTACCGAACGTACTAAATTTTTCTGTTCTTCAACCTCAACAAGCTTATGCCAGAAAGAATTGCCGAAACGAAATGTCTGCGGCTCCTGCTGTGTTTTTCACATTAGCCATGGTTACTGAAAACAAAATTTCACTTCATGAAGCTAATGGCTGCAGAATTTTAGAACTAAATTTAAAGCCAAAAGCGGTTTCTTCCCAACCGGCAACGGAATAAGGAACTAATCGAATAGCGTCTGCACTTTCGCTAAGAGTGTATTCAAATGAAATGGTTTTTCTAAAAATGCCGGGTTGTCTTCTGACAGCCCGTGGTCAGCAAGCACATCATCTGTGTACCCGGATAAAAACAATATTTTTACATCAATTTTTAAGTTTCGAATTTGCTTCTGAAGCTCTTTTCCGCCCATGACCGGCATAACAACATCAGTAATAACTAAATCCAAATTAGAAATTTGCGGTATGAGGATCACGGCTTCCGCCCCATTTGAAGCGGAATGAACCTTATACCCGGCACTTTCCAACGCAGTACAGATCGCCCTACGCAACAACGCTTCATCCTCAACAACCAGAACAGTTCTTCCGGAAACTTCTGTTTCCGGACGGGGCGTTTTTTCAATAACCGAAACTTTTTGATCTGAAAACGGAAGATAAATTTTAAAGACCGTTCCTTTATTAAGTTCGCTGTACACCCAAATGGTGCCGTTGTTTTGCTTCACGATACCATAAACCGTCGCAAGGCCAAGCCCTGTGCCTTTGCCGACTTCTTTCGTTGTGAAGAAGGGTTCAAAGATCCGCGCTTGGGTGGGCGCATCCATCCCAACACCTGTGTCACTCACCGCCAGCATTACATACTGACCGGGCTCTACTTCCAGGTTTCCGTAACTCATTTCTTTATCTAAAAAAACATTTTCAGTGCTGATAGTAATCTTTCCGCCGTTGGCCATCGCATCACGTGCGTTCACTACAAGATTCAAAATAATTTGTTCGACTTGGCCTTTATCAATCAAAGTGTTTCCAAGGCCATCAGCTAAGTCAGTCGAAAAGGAAATCTTTTCGTTCAAAAGGCGATTCAGCAAAATTTCTATTTCTCTTACTACAACGTTAATATTTAATATTGTCGGCTGCAGAACCTGTTTACGACTAAATGCCAGAAGCTGCCGGGTCAAAACCGCAGCCCTCTCACTTCCTTCTAAAATATCTTTTAAGTTTTGTTTTACTGAAGCCGGCGTATCCGGTTTTAACAGAGAACTCTCACAAGACAATAAGATGGTGGCTAAAATATTATTAAAATCATGAGCGATGCCGCCTGCCAGTTGCCCCATGGCTTCCATTCGCTGTGACTGCCTGACTTTTTCAAGATGATCTTTTTCTAACTTAAGTTCTTGATTTGCTTTATTCTGCTCGATACCGGTCTGCCGTAATCTTACAAACTCGGTTACATCTTCTGCTTTGTGAATGATGTATTTTATGTTCTGGGAATCATCAAATACCGGAGTATTCGCCGGGCTCCAATAGCGGACTTCATATTCACCGCCTTCTGACGCCGGCTTACGAATGTCGTACTTCTGAATAGCCATGACATCCACAACCTTTTTTTCAAGCACCCTTTCCAGAGATGCCCGTAACAATTTCGTACCGGTGGCTGTTGCGTCGTCAGGATTATCAGGAAACACTTCAAATAGACTTTTACCTAAAACGTTTTTTCGTTCTACCATCGTGGCACGCAAATAGTTATCTGACACAGCAATAATACGGAAATCCGGACTGAGAACTAAATAAAGTCCCGGGGCCGATTCAAATAGCTGTTTAAAATCTGGCTCTTGTACAGACATAACATATGTTTTATCGAATTAAACTCAAGTAAATCAATTGAATTTTTTATTAGATGCCGGATTTGTAATGATTCAAGACCATCAAACCCGAAATCTTAGCTTTCAGAACGATGATCCTTCAGTTTTGAGGAATTCCAACTCTTCTTTGGTAGAAGTTCTTCCTAAAATTTCATTGCGGTGCGGGTAACGTCCAAATATTTCGATAATTTTTTTGTGCCTGATTTCAAATTTTAAATTGTTCTCCAGCCCCGGCTGATTAAATAATTTAACCGCTTCTTCGTGCACCGCTAAATCTTCGCTGTGCATATAAGGCATATACAAAAAGCTTCTTTGAATGGCCGGTAACTTTAAATCATCGCCAGAAGCTACGGCCTGCTGAGCCAAATTTAATGCCATTTGGTCGCCCTCAAAAGATCGGGCAGTTCCGCGAAACATGTTTCTGGTGAACTGATCAAGTACAATGACTTCTGCTAATCGTCCTTCAGGAGACCTCCGCCAGGAGGCCGTTTCACCGGCTTTGACAGCTTCATATGTTTTTAAAAATCGCTGGCGCACCTGCGTATCAAAATTTTCATCTTTTTTGAACCAATAGGCCGAATCAATTTCTTCAAACCAAAAATTTAGAACAGGTTTGTATTCAAGACTCATTATTTTTGAGAGCCTTCTACGATCGCCTTATACTTCACCAAACCTTTTTCAAAATGCTTTCCCATCATTCTATCCATCACTAATCCGAAATAGCGGTTAAGGTAAGGAAGATCCTGATCGTATGTCCATTTGAGTTCCGTGTTGCCGTCTGCGGTCGGCACGGTTATCCAGTACACGACTCCTGTCCCTTTCATTGGTTCATAAAATTCCATATTGATTTTAATTTTATGATTAGATTCCACTTCTGAAATGGTCATTTTTCCTTCGCCGGAATTCTTCCCTTTCCAGGTCATAGAAGAATTCAATCCCGTGCCGGTTACTTGAGTGTTCTGAGAGGTGTCTCCTTCTGCGAAAGGATTCCATTTGTTATATTCATTCAAATCCGGCAAGCGCTGAAAAACCTCTGCAACCGGCGCCTTAATAACAATCGACCGTGACATGGCAAAATGTGGAGACAAATGTCTTGGAATATAAAGAAGGATTAAAATCAGGACCACTAATGCTGTCATTATTTTTTTTACGATTTTCATTTCTGTTCCTTTAAGTTCGATTAAATTATGTAGAGGCACCTTGCTCAAGTCAAACTGGACAATCGGCGAGTATACTCTCAGCAAAAGCGCAGGTTAAACTAAGACATATCAATTAAGGAGACTCCATGAAAGCAAAAATCATTCTGATTTTGAGCGCCCTTTTCGTTTTTTCTTGCGCGCATACATCTAAAACTACTGTTACAGGTACGCAAACTACAGGTGGCAATATTGTTGTTTTTGACAGTACAACAGCAAACCGCACAGTCGCTGCAGCCGAAAATGCAGATCCGGAATACACTTGCGACGGAGTTAAAACTCTTGAAATCAAATCTGAGATTTTGACTATTGAACTTTTGCAAAAGTTAGCTGAATGCGAGCAATATGATAAGTTAAATGACCTTTACAATAAT
>JANWIU010000071.1 GCA_025449725.1 Pseudobdellovibrio sp. | reverse complement strand
CGGTTTTGACGATTCCAAAGATATCTTCGAACGGCTTACTGATGTATTCAATAACCCTGGCGTCGTTTTGAATATAACCGATATTGGTGTCATCTCCGGTAAAAGCCGAAATCACAAAAACGGGAGTTTTCTTTTTCATCTCTAAAAGAACTTCGTAACCGTTTTTGTCGGGCATTATGACGTCTAACAGAATCGCACGATAATTATTTTCTTTTATTTTTTCAAGAGCCTGAATGCCGTTTTCGGCCTCGTCGCAATCGAATCCTTGCGCCTTAAACGCACGAACCAAAGACTTTCTAATTAGAGCTTCATCATCAACAATCAAAAATTTCATAGCTCATCGAAAATTAAAGAAATTTTCGCTCCTTTAGAGGCGGACGATACCTGCATATCGGCCTGCATGTTGTTAATCAGCTTTTTAGACAAATATAAGCCAAGGCCGGTTCCTTCTCCTTGTGCTTTGGTCGTCATAAATGGCTGAAAAATGTTTTCCATGACGGAGGAGTCGAAGCCCGGGCCGCTGTCTTCCACATGGAAAATAATTTTTTTATTCTTCCGTTCAGGATAGATTTTAATACTTCCGGGAGTTTTCATCGCCTGGCAGGAGTTTTTAATCAAATTAAAAAGCACTTGTTGCAAATCATGAGCGTTAGCTTTGATTTTTTCATCTTTCAGATCAATGAATAAACGGTGATTACGAAGCGCGGTTTTTAAAAGCACTACGGTATTTTGTAAAACCTCATTGAAACTGACGACTTCCAGTACCGGTTCCTTCTTTTGACTGAATTCAATGAAGTTTTTAATAATCTTTTGGCAGCGTATCGCTGCTTTTAAAATTTCATTTAAATCCGTTGCCGCAGTGGCAGGCAAAGCTTTAAGAACCGACTCATCCTGCATCAGCGTCTGTACATAGGATTTCATACCGGTCAGCGGATTATTCAGCTCATGCGCCAAGTGATTTCCTAAACGGCCCAGCGTCGACATCTTTTCTGTCTGGATAATTTGGGAATGCAATTGATTGATTTTTGTAACGTCTTCGTAAATTACAAAATAGTACTTATTGTCTTGAAATTTAAACTGCGAAAAATAAGTTTTTACAAATTGGTCTTTCTTCAGCAGGAAAGACGTATTTTTATTTTTAATTATAGGGCAATTTTCACATGGGCTGTCACGCCCTGCCAGTAATTCATAGCAATGCTTGTCTGTTGCCTTTCCGGAAACGTAATTCGCATGATAGATCTTAAAATTCTGATCCACCACATGTGTATAGCCGGAAAACGATTTGAAGGTATTCTTCCAGCGGGCCACAACCAGTTCGATTTCTTTTTCGATCATCCAGCGGTCTAAATACATGCTGACAATGGCAATGCGTTCCGCAATGTAAGAATTGGTTTTGGTTACATCCATCTGTTGATCAACAACTTCTAAAAATAAATGAGAAGCCTGCGAATTCTTCGGCAATGCCCAAAATAGAATCTTCCCTACCGGGCGCCCCCAAATGGCGGCCAACTGATTAGACAACCCGCCGGCAGTGAAATCCAACTGCGCAACAGAGGTAGATTCCGCAACTCCGTCGAAGAAAGAAATTTTTGCTTTCCCGGAATAGGCAAAATGACTGATACCCAAAGTGTAAACCCGCCCGAATTTTTTTAAATCCTTCCAAATGAATCTAAATAATTTTTCAGGAAAATCATCACTGACTGATTCAGACTGAATAAAATCTAAAAAGTGCAAAAGGCTTTTTTCATTCTGATTTTTTTCGGTTTCTTCGATATGAGAAATCTCAAGAAACTGAATCTTTTTTTCACTTTCCGAAATAAGCTGGTTATTTAAGTGCTCCAGCTCTTTTCGCTTTCTTTGAATTTCGTTTTTTACCTGTAAAACCTGGGACTGCTTTTGAGTCTCTGACTTAATTTTTGAAAGCGCAGATTCCAGTTCTGCTTCGCTGTTAACATCAACAAAATGCAACTTAGAGCGCTGGGCAATTTTATGAACCTGTTCTGAGGGTAGGGACGCACCGTTAAACAAAATCACCTGGTGCGAAGGCTGTTGGTAAGCGGATTCGGAATCCAGGTAGTCCAGCTCACCAATGAGAACAGACAGATCCTGAGTTTTTTTTGTACTGTATTCAAAAGAAAACCCGTCTTCCTGAAATTTTTCAAGTAACGGGTTAATCTTAGTTTTAAACTTATCTTGTACCTTTAAAAACACCCATTAAGGCTATCACAAACCTGTGCCTTCAAGTAAATCATTTTTCACTCTGGCAAAAACAGTATTCGTTGGGTCATTTAAAATCTGTTTTTCAACTTCAAAACGGGCTTCATCGATCGCGTTAGACTCTTTCAAAAGCTGAATGTAACAAATGCTCATTTCTTCGTCGAATGAATGCGTCTTCATATAGTAATTTAGACGGTTTAAAACGTTTTCTGTATTTGCGCCCTGGCGCTGCCACTTGGCCATCATTTTTAAACCAGTAGCATTGTTCGGATTTACATCTAAACCTCTTTCAAGGTTAGCGGTAGCCAGCTCACGGTCACCCATTTCGTCATGGATCATCGCTAAACTGACCCAAGCTTGATCGTTTGAAGGATTAATTTCTACAGCCCGGCGGAAGTAATCTACGGCCTGATTTTGGTCGCCCTCGGCTAATTTTACAAATCCTCGCGCCCAGTTCATCAAGTCATCCATTTCGTGATCCTGGCAATAGAGGCCAATGATCTCATTAACACCTTCGTAGTCACAGAATTCTAAGTAAATACGAACCATCATACGAGTGTGGTAACGGGCATTGACGTCACTGAGAGCCTCTTCCTGAAGGTACAAGCCCACGTCTAAGGCTTCATTCAGGCGACCTTCCGCATACAGGGCGGACATGAAATCAAGGTACGCCACATGTGTTTTAGTAATGTCTGCAATAGCTTCCAGAGTTTTAATTTGGCCGGCATTATCGCCCAAGCCTTTTTGAACTAAGCACAATAGAGAAAGAAATTTCAAATCTTTGCTCATGGTAACTGATACGGAAACCAGTCGTTTCATTGCTTGAGAGTAACGGCCTGAATTAATATCCTGTTCAACCAGACCTAAGACCATCGTCTTTTGTGGAATCATGCCCACCAAAAAAAGCGACTCATCTTAAGTCGCATTTTCTTTAAGAGCAATCACAGTGCCAAAAAAATTTCACAGCTATTTTGAATTTATTTTGTTCTGGCGTCGATTGCGCGCTTGAAAATCTGACAGCCAGTCAAATTCATGACTGGCTTTTAGCCAAAAATTAATTAAGCAACGTTAGCTTTGTAGCCGTGAAGAGCTTTTCGCGCCTTTGAAACATCTTTCAATTCGCGAATGATTTTTGATTTAGCATCGTCAATCATGCCGAGTACAACTAAATCCTGCTCCAAAATGCGCTGAACATAAGCTTCTTTAGTTCGCAGTGCCAGCCGGATTTCCCCTTTTTGTTCTTCAGAGAAAACTCCCGACATGTCTTTGTGCAAACCGTGAGCTTTTTGAACTTCAGAATCGATATACTTAATAATTTTAAGCAAATCTTCACGTTTGTTGTAAAACTTTTCAATGTCATCAAACAAACCCGCTTCCAGCCGAGTTATCTGAGACTCATTTACAGAGTAAAATTTCTCAAGGAAATGATTTTTCTCATTTAGTAATTGTATTAAGCGAATCATGCTGCCCCCCCTTTAGTTTCATTTTCTTTCTTCATCTTTTCGATAGCACCCTTCCAACCTTCATAGAGATTTTCGAGAACTTTTAAATTTGCATTTAAAGGTTCTACCTCTCCCTTCAGATTGGCCTTGGTATACTGCTCTATCATAAACACGTAGAGCTGCTCCAATTGCTTTGCTAACTCGCCCCCAACTTTGTGGTCCAGCGTAGCTTGCAGTTCGATGACGATATCAAGAGCACGCAAAATATTTGCTCCCTTGTCCGCCACTCTCTTTTCTTCGGTCGCTTTAATTGCCAGTTTAGTAAATTTTATTGCAGCTTCATAAAGCATCAATAAAATCTGTTCCCTGCTGGCGCTCAATATCGACGCCTGCTTGTATTTATTGTACGGATTAGCCATTAAGCTTTACCTCCCGGTATTCCTTGTGCAATTGCACCCCCCTGTGTCTGAATTTTCGACATTGCCTCTTCCATTTTAGCAAACTGATTTCTTAAAATTTCTTCGCGCTTTTCGAGAGATTTCTCTTTGCGCTCAATCTTTTTATTAATATTGTTAACCTGATCCTGCATGGATTTTTTTCTGGTCGTAACAGCACCGTTTTGCAGGTCAGTGATTTGCGCCAGCTTCTTCTTCATATTAGTGATAAAGCCCGTATTTACTAAATCGCCTCTGAGAAACTCAATAACATTCTGCGGATCAGCAGCCACAATCTTGGCGAACTTCTCTTGCTTGAAATCAAGAGTACCGTTTCTGTTAAATTCAATACCCAGTTCGTTGATGCGGTCAAATTTACTGTCGGTTAATTGTGGATCCTGAATGATTTCACGTAAACGGCTTTGAGTCATACGCAGCATACTGTCGCCGCCCAATGGCCCCAGTCGTTGCATTCCGTCTTTTGTTTGTGTCAGCTTATTCTGACTTTGAATAAATGATAAAGCTGCATTGTAAGAATCTACGAAACTTTTAATTTTACCGGAAATGACGTCGTAATTTTCAGAAACATTTAAACGCACAACCTGACCCGGTTGAGCGCGCTTCAAATCCAGGCTTACACCCGGAATTAAGTCATTAATCACATTCTCAGTCGCTTCGAACTCGTGCCCGTCTAACTTGAACTTAGCATTTTCTGCTTTTCGTGACTCGGCAAATGTAAAATCCGCTTTACCATCCAATAAATATACGGTTGGAAACTTAACCTGATTGTCATCACCGGTTTTTAATCCGGCAATTTCTAATCGGAAGCTGTCGTCTTTATCGCTTCTGTCATTCACTACTGTGGCACGAACACCGATTCCGGCACTGTTAATCGATTTCGCAATTCCTTGCAGAGTCGAATTGTCTTCATTGATATAAACTTCTTTTTCGCCTTCAGCTGTGTCGAACTTAATGTAACCGACACCCATAGTCGTTTTGTCTTTATCAGGAAATCCACCGGTTACAACCGAAGGTTTATTTGCAAGGCTGATAACTTCAAGAGTCCATTCGCCGGCATCGGCCAGATCCGGATCTAAGGTTCCGTTAATAATTTCAGGAAAACTTGAATTTAATTTTTTGTCGACGAAACCTTTCGTTCCGACAACCGAGGTAATGCTTTTTCCAACTTCGTTGATTTTTGTTTCAAGATCGCCGACCAGTTTTACTTTGTCTTCAACCTTGGCTTTGTTGGCTTCCATTTGTTTAACGGGCATGCGCTCGGCTTCGATCACCTGATCGACCAAGTTTGGCGGGAGTCCGCTTGCAATTCCGTTAATACGTATTGGCACTTCTTTTCCTCCATGAAAATGAAGACACTAATCTCTTTAATTATTATTTCAGACATTGTGCAAAATACGTGAGTCAATTGATTGGCTTGGACAAAGTGCGGGTAGGCAAAAAGCTCCCTTTTTCAGAGAGAAATTAGGGCGATAGTCCAGTGTGTTTTGTAAGGGGAATTGTAGTGGATTTCAAGGGGCGGCTTCAGAGATAACTAGGCTGTTTTTTTAAGTAACTGGCCTTTAGTTTCTTCAGATTTAATATCATCAAATACTTCCCAAAGGTCGAACTCAATGATTTTTCGGATGGAATTTCCGCTGGCATCCTGAACACAGGCGTATCTCACGCCGTTTTCTTCCGCCGCTAAAACAACCCAATGCATGTCTTTTATGAAATGCTTTTCGCGCAAAATCGCAATCGCTTTTTCGAACTGCTCATCAGTCATTTTTTCTTTTTTTCGCTCTTTGTGGTAGAACTGCTGACCATTGGCATCGCGGTCTTGAGTATTATCGGTTTTGATCATACGATCAGTCTTCGCGGCAGCCGCCGGCGACGTCACTTGACCAACATTTCCGATAAGATTTTTAATATTCACGCCTACTCTATCGGTATTTTTCACAAATCACTTTAGGGTCTTAA
Organism: Pseudobdellovibrio sp.; assembly: GCA_025449725.1. GTDB lineage: Bacteria > Bdellovibrionota > Bdellovibrionia > Bdellovibrionales > Bdellovibrionaceae > Pseudobdellovibrio. The sequence goes on along the minus strand of JANWIU010000071.1, from coordinate 3,112 downwards.
CCAGCCCTTCGAATAGGCAAACAAGCATTCGTTATCTTTTTTTCGTTAAGGTTTCGTTAGGATTCTTGAACTCGGCGCGCATACTATCGACTTTTCCAAACTTTGGTCTTACTCGTGATATTAACAACCAAATAAAGGAGCCACACCGATGTCAAAACTGATGCGAATCGTTTTTGTTACTGGTCTTTTTATAAACCCTCTCATGGCGCTTTCTCAAACGACCTACACCTTTAAGGGTGATTTGCGTTTTAGAAATGAGCAAGTCCGAGAAGAGCAGGCTTCGCCGTTGACAGAGGCCAACCAGTTTCGTCAACGCCTTCGCGCCAGATTCGGTGGAACAGCAAAGATCAATGAAAAGACTGATGTGACGTTACGCCTTGCAACCGGGTCTTCAAGCGCCGCTGAAGGTAATACGACAAATCAGACGATGACTGACTACTATTCTAAAAAGGGTTTCTTGCTGGATCTTGCCTACTTTAATCATAAAGTGAATGATGACTTACAAATTTTAGGCGGTAAAACGCCACTCATATTTGTTATGGCCGGAGGAAGCGATCTGGTATTCGATGCAGATTTGACTCCTGAAGGTTTGGCTTTCAAATATAAACACGCAGTTGAAACGATGGAGTTTTTTTCAAACATCGGCGCTTCTTGGCTTTCAGAGCGCTTTTCGGCTTCTGGTGCGACAGATAATACAGATGTAGGCTTAGTCGGTGGTCAAATCGGAATTACAAAAAAATTCGATGATTGCGCCCTGACGGTAGCGGTTGCGAGTTATAATTTTTCAAATATTAAAGGCGCAACAGCCCCGAGTGCAAAAGGCAATACCTTAACCGGCGGTGCTTACACCAATGATTACAAGCTGACCGTAGGTGACATTGAATTGAGCTCCACTCTGGGTGGCGTTCCGGTCGCACTTTATTATGAAATGGCTTCCAACAGCGAAGGCGGCGATTACAAAAATGCCGGAAACGTTGGGGTTAACATCGGAAAACTTAAAGATGAGGGAAGCTGGCTGGTAAGATTGGATACTCGCGAAGTTGAAAAAGATGCTGTTGTCGGCGTATTGGCTGAGAGCGACTCATCAGGTGGCGGTGCAGATATCAGAAGCACTCGCCTTGCTGGATTCTATCAAGTGGCTGAAAATACAAACGTAGCTTTAACACTCTTTGCAGGCCAACGTTCTATTTCATCTACAACTTTTACCCCGGATTACTCAAGAGCACAGTTCGATTTTAATTTCATGTTTTAATTGAAGCTTAAACGGAAAAACGGAAACTCAGTGCAAAAACTGAGTTTCCGACAATTATCTTTTGGATTAGGGCGGAGGTCTTCGCCCCACCCAAAAAAAATTTGTTAAAACTTGCAAATCGAATTGGCGCTAACGTACTGCTTACATCCTAATATCGCGCCGTCCGCTTCGTAAACTATAACTAATTCTTAAATTATCCTAAAAGTTTCAGAGCCATTTGTGGCAACTGGTTAGCTTGCGCTAAAGTTGCTGTCGTACCTTGTAACAACACATTGTTACGAGCTAATTCAGAAGTTGAAGCAGCTACGTCAGTGTCACGGATACGTGAATTTGCAGCAGACATATTTTCAACCATTGTACCGATAACGTCAGAAGTTGAAGATAATCTGTTTTGCATAGCTCCCAAAGTTGCGCGTGAACCAGAGATATTACCTTGAGCTACGTCAAGTTGTTCTAAACCGGCACGTGCAGATTCTTTAGAAGTAAAATCTAAGTCAGCGATTCCCAAAGTACCAACAGTTACGTCAGTTTGAGAAGCATCGTATGCAATCCAGTCAGTAGCTTCGTTAGCGCCTGTACCGATGTGGATGTCATAAACACCGCCAGTACCATCTAATAATTTACGAGAACCGAATGAAGCAGATTCAGCAACACGTTGGATCTCTGATTTAAGAGCGTCAACTTCTTTGTTGATGAAAGAACGTTCTTGGTCACCGATAGTGTCAGATGCAGCTTGTACACCCAACTCACGGAGTCTTGTTACGATATTAGAAACTTCACCCATACTTTGCTCTGCGGTTTGGATCATAGAGATACCGTCATTAGCATTTCGGTTAGCTTGTCCGTATGAACGGATTTGCGATTTTAATTGTTCAGAGATCGCTAAACCTGCAGCGTCGTCGCCGGCTTTAGTGATACGTGAACCAGTTGATAATTGCGCCATGCTTTTTTGCATTTCGCGAGAGTTTGTCACCATAACTTTTTGTGCGTTAAGTGATGCTACGTTCGTTGTAATTCTCATTCCCATAAAAGACCTCTTTTTTATGTTGGAACTTATTAAGTTCCAGTTAGTTTTGTGACTTACTCTCGATTTGCATTCCCTACATCGAAGGTCCCGTTGCTATTCACTTCAGCGGGCTTCTCGGTTCAGTCTTGTCGAGTCTGGGTCGTTGTGTGATATAGCTTTCGGGCCAGTCTGTATGGCGCTTTAGTCGCGTCCTGTAGAATTGGACGAAGGTCTAACTAATTCTGGACTTTGGTTTTGAAAATTAGACTTAAAACGAGACATTTTTGGGGATGAAGGTCATGAAAGGCGAAGGTCTCATCGAGTCTATATAGGACTATTCGATGATCGACCTCTGTCTTCGTAGCCCATTGGCATATCTAGTCGGGCGAGGAGTTTTTCACTCGAGAATTTCACTCTTTTCGCAGGGGAAATTTCCTGTTTCTCAGAGGGAAAAACGTAAGGTTGGTGAATCAACCCTACGCCAAGTTATATTTTTTGGATAAGGGCGGAGGTCTTCGCCCCCACCCAAAAAAGAACTTTAGAACTTCGTTAGCAATTAACCAATAAGTTTTAAAGCCATTTGCGGTAACTGATTAGCTTGGGCAAGAGTTGCAGTAGTACCTTGCAACAATACATTGTTACGAGCTAATTCAGATGAAGATGCAGCTACGTCTGTATCACGGATACGAGAGTTTGCAGCACTCATGTTTTCAACCATTGTCGCGATTACGTCACCAGAAGATGACAAACGATTTTGTAATGCTCCAAGGTTAGCGCGCGATCCTGAGATTTGTGATTGTGCAGAATCTAAAGATGCTAAACCAGAACGTGCAGACTCTTTTGATGTGAAATCT
>JANWIU010000070.1 GCA_025449725.1 Pseudobdellovibrio sp. | reverse complement strand
GCCAGAAGCTGCTTCACTATTCCTGCCAGTGAGCCCGATGTAAATGCCGGCTGGTGATTAATCCCAGTAGCCTTTTCTGATCAGTAGCCAGCTTGTTAAAGCTACCGACAACACCATAATGGCTATTGCGAACATAAAGAGTTCCGGCTTTTCAAATGGAATGGCGTGAAAATTCATTCCCCAAAATGAAGACCAAAAGGTTAATGGCACTGCAATACTGGCTACTAAAGTCAGTTTTTTTATTTGCCTGTTGGTACGGTTAGATTCCAGACCCCACAGCAGTTCAATCGCGCTGGCAATATGAGATCGGTAAAGCGCAACACTCTCATAGATGCGGTCACAATGATCGTGCAGATCCCGAAACTTCCATTTTAATTCATTCGTGGGTTGAATAAGATCCTGAAGCTGCTCAATAACAGAGGAAAGATGGCCGAAAGAAAAATCAAATCGATGCAGTCTTTTTTTCAGTTTAATCAATTCGTTCGGATCGACATCTTTTTTAAATATCTGCTGTTCAATATCGTCGACCTTTGACAAAAGCATGCGAACTTCCTGCCAGGTGATATCGGTCATTTTGTCGAGCACAAAATAAATTAATTGCCAAATATCTCTTTGGTCTGAAGGAATTTTCAGATATTCCTTCCAGGTTGTCGCTTCAGGTGGGTTTTCAAAAGGCACCATTATAACTTTATCCGGAAACACAAGGAATTGAACTTCGTAGACTTTATTTTTTGTGTACATGAACCACACCAGCAACTGGTGTGTCTGGTAATCATCCAGCTTGGGTCTTTGATCACGGTTAAGACAATCTTCTATGGCAAACGAATTCACACCATATTCTTTGGCAAGTCGAGGCAACTCCGGGTCATTACTCTTAATTTCAATCCATTGTGGCATAAAGAATCCTGTAGCTGAATTAAACCTTCACAGCCTTTACCAATTATGGTTAAGTTTAAGAATATCGACAAAGGAATTTTTGCAAAAATGACTATCGGTCCTGAAAAAATCTTATTTCAAAATGTGCATAAAGATTTTCAAAGTACCGGAAAAGTTTTGAGAGATCTTAACTTTACCGCAGAAAGCGGAGATTTCGTTGTGCTTTTGGGCCGCTCCGGTGCCGGAAAGTCCACCCTGCTTCGCCTTATCGCAGGGCTTGAAGAACCAACGCAAGGTAACCTTAAGATCAATTTAAATTCAGCAAACGACCGCGGTTTTGTTTTTCAAGAGCCCCACTTAATGCCGTGGCGAAACTTAATTGAAAATGTGGGCTTACCGCTCGAATTAATCGGGCTTCCACAAAATGAAATCTCAAAACGTGCAGAAGCAGCGCTTGATCAGGTTCAGCTCTCCGGGGTATCACACTTAAAGCCTTCAGAACTTTCCGGTGGGATGAAGATGAGAGCCTCGCTTGCCCGTGCTTTGGTAGCTGAACCCAGCCTCCTTTTACTGGATGAGCCTTTTGCCGCTCTTGATGAGCAAACCCGCTTCAAGCTATCAGAAGACCTTCGTAACCTTTGGTGCGAAAAACGAATAACTGTGGTCTTCGTTACGCATTCCGTTCAAGAGGCCTGCTTTTTAGGAAACCGCATTCTTATCCTGTCTGAAAAACCGTCTGTCATTAAACATGACATAAAAATTAATTTGCCAGAGAGACGCAAAACGCAATTGCGAACCGATCCTGTCTTTAATAACGAACTTAAAAAAATCTATGAACTTATCGGCAGCTCAGGTAGCGAGGGCTCAGGATGAAGAATTCTCTCTCAAAAATTCTGCTGCCCTTTATTCCACTCCTCCTTATCAGTGTTGTTGCTGAGATGCTTTCCAAATACGGAGTGGTGGCGCCGTATATTCTGCCGCCCCCATCCGATATTTTAGCAAGTTTCATGAATGATTCTTCTGAATATTACAGTTCCACCAAGGAAACGGTCAGCGCTGCTTTACTGGGGCTGGTTTTAGCCGGAATTACCGGCGTGTTGGTGGCGATCTTATTTTCTACTTCAAGACTGATTGAACGCTCACTTTACCCTTACGCCACTTTTTTTCAGACGGTGCCGATTGTTTCTATCGCGCCTCTGTTAGTGATTTGGTTCGGTTTCGGGTTTCGTACCGTTGTTATATCGTCATTCATTGTTTCAATATTTCCCGTGATTGCGAATACGTTTGCAGGACTAAGGGCAACGGACCCCGCGTTACTGGATTTATTCAAACTTTACGGCGCTACCCGCTTAAACGTCTTATTTAAACTTCGATTGCCGCAAGCCGTACCGCAAATACTGACAGGGCTTAAAATATCGACTGGGCTTGCCATGATCGGGGCCGTCATCGGAGAGTTTATTGCTGGCGGAGGTCTGGGCGGAGTCATCGACGCATCCCGAACGCAACAAAGGCTAGACAAAGTTTTTGCCGCCGTACTGCTGGCTTCTTTTTCTGGTTTATTACTTTTATTTTTGTTAAATTTAATATCAAATTCAATTTTGAAAAAATGGAAAGGCTCTCATGATTAACTGGAAATCGCTTTCACTGGCATTACTACTTTCAACCTCTTATGCGGCTGCAGAAAACACAAAAGTAAAATTAGCTTTAAACTGGAAGGCCGAGCCCGAATTCGCAGGGTTCTACACGGCTCAAATTAATAAGATTTACGAAAAAAATAAAATTGAAGCTGAAATCCTGCAGGGCGGAGCCGGCACTCCCACTGTGCAAATGGTTGCCGCCGGTCAGGTGGATTTCGGTATCGTAAGTGGCGATGAAATTACTTTGGCACGTGCCAACGGAGCAGATGTCGTTGCATTATTTACCGTGTTTCAAACAGCCCCTTACGCCTTAATGGTCAGAGAAGAATCCGGCATTAAAGATATTAAAGGTCTATTTGGTTCGAATTTATCTTTAGCTGTTGTTAAAGGTTTACCCTACATTGCTTATCTTGAAAAAAAATACGGGCCAGGAAAAGTTAAATTAGTTCCTTACGCTGGCGGCATCACAAATTTTTTAGCTGACAAAAACTATGCGCAACAAGGATTTATTTCGTCAGAGCCACTGTTGGCTGCAAAAAACGGTGTAAAGACAAAAACGTTTCTCGTCGCGGATTCAGGATTTAATCCTTACACTGTTGTACTAGCTACAAATGGCGCAACCATTAAAAAAAATCCTGAGCTGGTAAAAGCCATGGTGAATTCTGTGCGTGAAGGCTGGAAGGCCTACATAAAAGATCCGAAGGCCACACATGAACTGATTGCTAAACTGAATCCATCTATGACTGTAGAAGGCATGAAAGAGATGCAAAAAGTTGAAGCGAAGTTGATTGAAGGCGGCGACGCTAAAAAAAATGGGCTTGGTGTAATGACAGAAGCCCGATGGGCCGAACTTAACACTCAGCTAAATGATTTAGGCCTTACAAAAAAATTAGTTCCTGCAAAAGAAATGTATTACACGCCTTAAAGATTTGTCAGCTTCCCCGACTCCAGCAGCCGGTGTAAAAACTGAATCTGTTCGCGAAGCGATGTAAGCTCCATCGCTTCGTACTGAAGATCATAATCGTAAATAAGATAAGCCGAAAAGGCTCCGATCACTTCTTTCGGGCCCGTTAAATTATTAATAAAAACTTCTCTTTGCGCAGGATCGGAAATGTGCCGGGTAATCCACCGGACCAGCACTTCGCTTAACGCCATATATTTGGATTTCAAAGTTTGTTCCAGGTCAAAATCTTCGTTAACGACGGTGCCATGCATACTCGAAACCAAATCAAGAGTTTGAATGGTTTTTAGGTCCAATTTTACTTTTCCCTGTCCGGCCATAAAAACCAGTAGCGTCTGATCCAGCCGCCGTTCAATAATTTGTGGAATAGCATAGCCGGCAATCGGGCGGATCTCACTGGTTCCTTCAGGAACAAAGCACAGCGCTATCGGTATGCCCTTTTCAATCGACTGGTTTATCATCTCAATATAGCGAGGCTCAAAAACATGCAAAGGCTTAGTCGTATTCGGAAACAAATTGATATTCGTCAGGGGAAAAATAAAGAATTTTTTAAGGTCGTTTTCGTTGGTCACGCCTTTACTCCGTAATCTATCAATTGTACGATCAAGTATGCAAAGAATCATCTTTTTTGACGGCGTCTGCAACCTATGCGATTCCGCTGTTTCCAAGGTGTTTAAAATTGATAAAAATCACAAGTTTCTATTTGCCTCTTTGCAGTCCGAGACAGCTCAAAAACATCTAAAAAAGCAAGACTTTGAAAAGGATTCCATCGTCTATTTTGAGGCCGGCAAAAGCTTTTACTTCTCTGATGCCGTAATAGAAATCCTAAAAGTGCTTGGTGGGGGCTACCTGATTTTAGCTTCTGTTATTGGCCTGTTTCCGAAGGCTTTCCGTGACTTCATTTACCGAAAAGTTGCGGCCAACCGCTATCGTATTTTTGGAAAAAAGGCTGAATGCCGCCTTCCTAGCGAAACCGAAAAATCCTATTTTTTGAGTTGATCCCGCCACCTAAATCAGCAGTGATATAAAATACTTATCGCCGGCAGTTAAATTAAGTTCTTTAATGTCGCTTAACTTAAACCAATCAACAAAGTCATGATCTATCAGTGTAAAAGACGGCTTTGTCTCGATGTCCAACTGCCACAAAAAAATCTGTATTCTTCTTTGTGGATAATCGTGAACATGTTCACCCAACAAAGTCAGCTTTTCACCGTCCAGGCTGTAGCCCAGCTCTTCCTGAATTTCTCTAACCAGCGCCTCTCTTTGAGTTTCTCCGGGCTCGACTTTACCGCCGGGGAACTCCCACTCTCCTGCGCCTGATTCGTTGGGTCCGCGGCGAGCCAGCATGATTTCTCTGCTTGGGGAATGGCGTAGCGCAAGTGCTACAACCTCAAGAATTTCACTATTTGCCATATTCTGACTAGCTGACATGGAATTACTTTGATAAATTATTGTTGTGCTTGCAACCAGTAAATCTATAAATGAAATCCCTAACTTAAGCGCACCATACCAGTCTGGCCTCGTGGGTCTAAAGCTGTGGGCTGTTTTAGCCTTTCAAGCAGGCTGGATCAACGGCGGCGGCTTTGTAGCCTGCAAGAGATTTGTTACGCATACAACCGGCTTTGCAACACAATTCGGGTTTGATCTTGCTTCTGCTAATTGGATGGATGCTATTGCCATGCTAAGCATTCCACTTTTCTTTCTTTGCGGTGCTATGATCGGAGCCTACTATGTGGACCGTCCGGTGCAGGCAAATGAAAAACCCAAATTTCACGTTCTGTTCTTTCTTATTTCTTTATTTTTGTTAACAGCTACCGGCTTCGGCACCATGGATGCATTTGGCCCCTTCGGCAACGAACCGCAAAACTGGCCGGCCTATATACTGATTGCTTTGCTTTGCATTTCTTCCGGAATTCAAAATGCCTGTTCAACAACGGCATCAAAAAACTATGTCCGTACAACTCATTTAACCGGTTATACAACAGATCTGGGCATCAGCTTCGTCCGCTTGTTAAGCCTCAAAGACCCGACCAAGCTGGAACAAGAAATCAGCCAAAATAAAATTCGTATAACCGTAATTTTAACTTTTATTGTCGGCACAGCCTTTTCTTCATTTATTTTTATTCGCTTAGGATACATAGGTTTTATTTTTCCGGCTTTGATTTCTGCCGTTCTATATTTTTTGGCTAAAAGGGAGTACTCAGCTCATGGTTAATTTTAACAATTCCTTTTTTGTTATTTTACTGGCCGGCGTGGCCATCTTTTTGTACGGAAGTGCACTGGCTTCTCAAAGTCTTGAAAAATTACTGGCTTCTAAGATCACGACTCTTCTTAACAAGGTCAGCTCTTCGCAATTTTTATCTATTTCAGTAGGCGTAGGCCTTACGACCATTTTACAAAGCTCCGGCGCTGTAACCTCGATGCTGGTTGGTTTAGGCACGGCGAAGGTCATCAAGCTTCCGCAAGTCATGGGTATTATCATCGGCACCGCCATTGGCTCGACATTGACAGTACAATTGATCTCATTCGAACTTTCAGTTTTCGCTTTACCTGTTTTTATCGTCGGCTTCATGGTTTACTTCCTTACAAAAAAACAGGCTATTCGCCATATCGCGACCGTTCTTATGGGCTTTGCATTGTTATTTGTAGGCCTTCGTATGATTTCAGAAAGCTCTCACTACTTTGCGAAGCTGGATCTGCTGGCAGAATTTTTTCAATCCATTCGCGACAACTCCTTTTACTTTTTTGCATTTGCCACAGTGTTCTGCGCATTTGTTCAAAGCAGTGCCGTCACAATCGGTCTTGCGATGAGCTTGGCCGGGGCCGGCGTTATTTCAAATCACGATGCAATGATCTGGGTGTTTGGCGCCAATATCGGTACAACATCAACGGCACTGTTTGCATCAGTGGGCAGTAACTACATCGGTAAACAAGTGGCCTGGGCACACTTCTTTTATAAGACGGCCAGCGTTCTGATTTTTTATCCGCTGACAAGTTACCTTGTTGAGGCCGTAGAAAGCTTCAGCGCCACACCTTCCCGTGTTATTGCAAACGGTCACTTCTTTTTTAACATCGCCTCAGCCATGGTATTTTTTCCCTTTATTAAAAAGGGCGCAGAGCTGATCGAAAATATGTTTCCTAAAAGCGCATCTGACGAATTCGGCGCTGAGTTTTTAACTTTGAACACTTATCAGAATTCGTCTCTTGCGATTTCTTATGCCCAGCGGGAAATCATGCGCATGGCGGATATTGTACTGAACATGATCAAAGACTCTGTTCACCTGTTTGAAACTGAAGACCCTCTCTTAGTTCAATCTATTAAAGAGCGCGATAACCAGGTGGATTTTTTATATCGTGAAATTAAAATGTTCTTACTGGATCACGCTAACAAAAGTAATACTGTGGTTCATCAGAATATCATGAACATGATCATGTTCGTAAGCGACTTAGAACGCGCCGCCGATTCAATTGATATCAACATCAGAACTCTCGCCATTAAAAAGCATGCCTTAAAGCTTGAGTTTTCTCAGCAGGGTTTAATTGAGATTCAAATGATGCATGCCCAGGTGGTTAAAGTAGCTTCAATGGGAATCAATGCCTATGACTCCCCTCACATGTGTGAAATTGCCATTCAGTTAAAGCGCGACCTTGCCCGGTTAGAAATAACTTACCGTGAGAATCACATTTCTCGTTTAAACCAAGGCCTTCGCGAAACCATCAACACAAGTTCGATCCATTTGGATCTGCTAAGTGAATACCGCCGTATCGCGAGCCTTCTTTGCAATCATGCTTATGCAACCACAAAATTAAAACCGCCCGAGCCCACAGCCGACCGCGGCTCGACGTCTGAAGAAAGTTAATCATGCTTCGTCTTTATACGCCGATACTGCTTTTGACATTTGCAAACGTATTCATGACATTCGCATGGTACGGCCATTTAAAAAATTTGCGGGAGTCCCCATTATGGGTGGCAATTGGAATCAGCTGGGCCATCGCTTTTTTAGAGTATTGCCTGCAAGTTCCTGCAAACCGAATGGGTGCTGAATACTTTTCATTGCCGCAGCTTAAAATTATTCAAGAGGTCATTACACTTCTGGTTTTTGTGGGTTTCAGTTTTTGGTACATGAAGGTGCCGTTAAAGCTGGATTTTCTCTGGGCCGGAATTTGTTTAATGGGCGCCGTTTACTTTGTTTTTCGAAGCGCATAAGGTTCGCTGAATCAGTTAATTAAATTATTTGCAGACGACATTGCCGCAATTACTCATGCAGCCATTAAAATCTAAAGGCGCATTACCATCGTAACGACAGTTATCAGGAAGTGGATCGCAACGTGGAGCCGTACACTTCGCCGGAATAGTTTTCTTACAGGAAATACCACCACAACCTACACGGCATCCGTTATCGTTTACCGCAGGCTCTCCCACATAAAAGCAGCCGTCTGGCGGCCGGGCACAAGTTGGAGGCTTAGGGCATTCATTCTTAGGATCAATACGGTCACAAATGATTTGTCCACAGGTCGTTTTACACCCCATTGCATCTAACTTACCGGAATTATCATATCGGCAATTCTCAGGAGGCTTAGGGCAAGTAAGTGCAGCACACTTAAAATCCATTTGCGCAATACTGTCACACGTAATTTTTCCGCAACCGGTGAAGCAACCATTTTTATCCTGAGGTGCCTGGCCATCGTACGAACAGTTTTGTGGCAAAGCCGCACAATTTAACTGCGGACAGTTTTGTTGCATGGGTTTACATGTAATTGTTCCGCAACCGGCAGGACAACCGGAGTCATCCAGCGAAGGCAATTCATCAAATTGACAGCTATCAGGCGGCATAGAGCAATCCGGAACCACGCATGAATCTGCAATGGCTTCTTTTTGCCGAACATATTTTCTTTTTTCAAATAAAAATGAAGCTGCATCTTTTGCTACTTCACTTTCCGAAGGCAATCGTGGTCTGCAGTTTGAACCTTTGGTATTGCAAAGGTCACCCATCTGACAAACCTGATTTTCGCTAACGGTAAAATAATCAACGAATGAAGGGACACGCTTGCCCTTTTGCAAATCCATACAAGTGTAGTTGGATTTAAAACTATAATAATTTCCGGGCGGCACAATTTTGGCTTTTACAATTTTCTTTTCAGGCACAGAGGCCGGCGATGCACTTGCAACGGAAGCGATATCTCTTTTACTATCATTTGTTTTTGAAACTGCAGGCACAACAAATTGATACACTAAAAATACAGCTATAGCTGCCGGAACAAGATAGTCCGAAACAGCTCTAGAAATTTTCAATTTTCGCAAAAGATCATCAAGACTCATTCAAAATTCATATCGGTTACAAGCCCCATAAACTGCACCGAAAAACGTAAGAATTTTAGATAATTAGACTCTAGAGGGGCTTCACCTTTTGAGTGGCCTCGACTATGGAATTGTACTCCGCACTAAATTCATTCATAAGCACCATCGCAAATGCCTTTGCATCAAGACCAAAGTCTTTTAGGCAACAAGTTGGTACAGGAGTTCCTTTGTTTTCAATATTCAAACCAAAGTGAATCATGTTTGAAACCGCAGAGCAGGAGGCGATAGATATACTGAGCTTTTTTTCGTTCCAATAAAGATCATCACCGCTTCTTTGCAGATTATGACCTGATCTTAAGAGAACATTCTGAGTGATCGCCACCAGTAATCTCTGTAAGGCAACAGCCGCAATCAAGTTTGCAGGAAAGTGTTCTATAATAAAATGCAGCATATGGTCTGACTTAATTTCGGCTTTAACGACCATATCTTCCATGTCGACCATGTGATCCAAAGAAACATTACATGCGCCTTCAAAAGAAATAATCGAATCACCCGGCAATTGATGATTTACATAGGCATAAAGTGGCTTTAACTGTGAACCGTCGTAATTAATTTTATTTTCGATAAATTTGGTTTTCATTTTTACGCCCTAAAACTTTTCAAACCGAGAGCCGACATCAACTTTACACATCTTGAAAGCTCTTTTTGCGCGCTGGCAGGATTCACACTCCCCGCACCATTTTTCATTATCAAAATAACATGGCCAGATCTTTTTAAACGGTACATTCAACTTTTTACCTAATTCCACAATTTCAATTTTACTCATCGTAATGGTGTAACACTGAACATCCACTTGATTGGCAGTTGAAAATCCGAAGGCCTTTCTGGTTGCTCTAATGAAATCCAGGCTGTTGTCGGGAAAAGTTACAGCTTCTTCACGGTTAAATCCCGGAACCACCATGCCGGCATTCAGGCTTTCGGCGTAGCATGCAGCAATATTTAAAAACAATCCGTTACGGTTCGGCACCCACACCGCTTTTGCAGTTCTTGTTGTCAAATTCACATCATCAAGTGACGAGCTTTTTATTTTAGGCACACTAACGGAATCGTGATTAAGGGCAGACTTCCCCAAACTTTTGAACCACGGCAAATCAATAACGGTGTGATTAACCCCGGCGTCTTTTGCAAGCGCAGCGGCGACTTCAATTTCTTTTTTTGCGGCCTTTTGGCCGTAATCAAAGGTCAGCGCCATTTTTACATTAGCCTCTTTTAAAGTAGCGTAAAAGTTTACCGTAGAATCCAAACCGCCAGAAAGAAGAACGACTGCTCCGCTATTCATTGAGGTTTCAAATCCTTAATTAAGAGTTGAATTGTTTTTTTGCCGTTAAAATAATTCCACTGTAGCTCTGACAAAATTTTATAGTTCTGGCCAACGTCTAAGGCATTCTTCAGCCTGTCCGAAGGCGAAAACATTAAAGCATCGACCCGGTGATGTTTTGAAGAATCACTGAGGTTCAGCTTGAAGTGGCCGCCTTTCAATTCTTTTTTTGAAACCAGCGAAATATTTTCGAATTTCAAAAGTGGAATATTGAAACCAACACCAAAAGGGCCTATGGAGTCATACCACTTCATCATGCTGGGATTTATTTCAGACAAGTCAGCATCAGTATCAAAATCAATTTCAAAAACGCTTTCTGTGGCAGCAGAGGCTTTAAAATATTTTTTTAGGGCTTCGACAAAATCCACTTGTTTGTTGGCATGAAGTTCAAAGCCGGCAGCTGCAGCATGCCCGCCAGAGCGGTTTAAAACATTACCGCAAGATGCAAGTGCCGCGACCAAGCTGTGTTCACAACCTGCCGGCGTGCGCGAGCTTCCGACAATCATACCTTCAGAATTTTCAGAGCCGACAAAGGCCGGCCGATTAAAGTGCTGAGATAATTTAGTAGCGATTAAGCCGATTACACCACGGTGAAAAAACGGAGAGCTAACAAATACGAAGTCCAGCTCATTCCAGTTTTCTAACATTTTGAAGGCTTTAGTTTCTGCATCGCTTTGCAAACTTTGTCTGGTCTCATTGTTTTCCAGAATATG
>JANWIU010000069.1 GCA_025449725.1 Pseudobdellovibrio sp. | reverse complement strand
GCATTGCCACGCACTGAAGTTGTTAAAAAATTATGGGCTTACATCAAAAAGAACGGTTTACAAGATGCTAAAAACCGCAGAAACATCAACGCTGACGACAAATTGAAACCAATTTTCGGTAAAGCTACTGTTTCTATGTTCGAAATGACTAAACTTGTTTCTAAACACTTAAAATAGTTTTAAGCGTTTAAATCATCGATAGGTACTATCGTATCTAACAAGTATTGATTTTGACTATAGCCCCTGATTGCCTCTGGCTTTCAGGGGTTTTTTCGTTTAATATAGTCCTTCTGTAAAAACAAATTTAAGGACTTAGTTAATGCCTCAAAAGCCTCTCGAAAAAGACGAAATTATCAAGATGCGGAAGTCTTGCGAGATCGCGGCTAAAGTACTTCAGTACACGGGCAAATTTGTTAAGCCCGGTATTTCAACTATAGAACTGGATAAAATCGCGGACGATAAAATGCTGTCGTTGGGCGCGGTATCGGCCTGTATTGGTTACCATGGTTATCCGTATTCAACTTGTATTTCTCCCAATCAAATTGTTTGTCACGGGCCACCCAGTGCAGACACCATTTTAAAAGATGGCGATATTGTTAATGTCGATGTAACGGCTAAGTATGAAGGTTTTTTTGGTGATACCTCAGCCACTTTTTTAGTGGGTAATGTAAAGCCAGAAAAGAAGAAGCTGGTACAAGTCGCTCACGAAGCAATGATGGTGGGAATTGAGACGATCACACCTAACGGATGGACAGGCGATATTGGCTTTGAAACCGATAAGTTTGTTACCCGCAAAGGTTATTCCACCATCAAAGAAATCGGCGGTCATGGTATCGGCCGGGTGTTTCACGATGCTCCTTTTGTTCCTGCATTCGGTAAAAAGGGCAAAGGCGAGAAACTTCGCCCATGGACTTGTTTCACTGTAGAGCCCATGGTAAACGAAGGCACCGATGAGTTTGTAGAATACGATATTAAAGGGTCAACCATTAAGTGGTATGAAACAGCAGACGGGCTTTGGTCAGCACAGTTTGAACATACGATATTGCTGACTGATACAGGATATGAAATTTTAACTTTAATTGATTAACAAAAAAGGAATGAAAATGCGTACAACTACTCAAGGAAACACGATGAAAAAAACTAACAAAGCCTCTACTATTAGATCAGCTAAGTCAGCTTTGAAAACAGCGGTTAAAACACCTGCTGCAAAAGTTACTAAAACGACTGCTAAAGGCACTGTGAAAACAGCTGCTAAAGCGACTGTTAAAACAAAAGCGCCGGCGCTTGATTACGCTGTTTGCAAAGAGGCCATGAACAATCCAAAAGTATTTGCTGACTTGGCCCGTTGGGGACGCGAAGAAATTCAAATTGCAGAAAAAGAAATGCCAGGTTTGATGGCTTTAAGAAAAGAATACGGCAAAACACAACCGTTAAAAGGCGCGCGGATTGCGGGTTGCTTACATATGACAATTCAAACCGCAGTGTTAATTGAAACATTAACTCACTTAGGTGCTAAAGTTCGCTGGTCTTCTTGCAACATCTTCTCAACTCAAGACCATGCAGCGGTTGCAATTGCAGCTGCCGGCATTCCGGTATTTGCCTGGAAAGGTTTGAACGAGCAGGAATTTAACTGGTGTATCGAACAAACGATCACAGGCTGGGGCGCAGAAGGTTACAATCTGATTTTAGATGACGGTGGCGACTTAACAAACATGATGCATGAGCCACGCTTCGCAAAAGAATTGAAAAAAATCATCGGTTTGTCTGAAGAGACAACGACCGGCGTACACAATTTAGAAGTGATGTTAAAAGAAGGCCGTTTGAAAGTTCCGGCGATCAACGTAAATGACTCTGTAACAAAATCTAAATTTGATAACTTGTACGGTTGCCGTGAATCATTGGCTGACGGTATCAAACGCGCAACTGACGTAATGGTTGCCGGTAAATGTGTTGTCGTTGCAGGTTACGGAGACGTAGGTAAAGGTTCGGCGCACTCTTTACGTGGTTTAGGTGCTCGTGTATTGATTACTGAAATCGATCCAATCTGCGCATTACAAGCTTCAATGGAAGGCTACCAAGTTGTAACAATGGATGAGGCGGCTCCGCTTGCTGATATCTTTGTAACAGCAACCGGTTGCTGCGATATCATCACTGAAAAACATTTTTCTAAAATGAAAGACAACGCGATTGTTTGTAACATCGGTCACTTCGATATCGAAATCGACATGGCTTGGTTAAATAAAAATTCCAAAGTCAGAGAAGTTAAACCTCAGGTTGACATCCACACGATGAAAAACGGTCGTGAGATCATCGTTCTTGCAAAAGGCCGCTTAGTGAACCTTGGTTGCGGAACAGGTCACCCATCGTTTGTAATGAGTAACTCATTCACGAATCAAGTGTTGGCTCAATTAGACTTATTCAATAACCGTGATAAATACCAAGATATCGCCATTACTCGTTTACCTAAGCACTTAGACGAAAAAGTGGCTTCATTGCACTTAGAACAATTAGGTGTGAAGTTGACTAAGTTGACGCCTAAGCAAGCTAAATACTTACATACTGATGTTGAAGGCCCATTCAAGCCTGAACACTACCGTTACTAATCATTTCATTGAAAGCCGTTACGACTTCAAACCGTAACGGCTGCTAAACATATTTGATTTAAAATTAAAAGCTCTGTAGCATTTAACAAAAGGACTAAACAGTTCATGAAGTTAGGTGCTTCAAGGCTTTTTTATTTTTACGTATTTATTTTGCCCTTGGTGTTTACTTTTAACATCGGGAGGGCCCCATTCGAACTGCCGAAATTTCTTTTAACCGCAGTGGCTTCAAGCCTGCTTTTTATTTTCTGGGTTTTTGATCAATATAAATCCGGGACGATTTCTATTAAATGGAACAAGCCGCTCTTGATTTTTGCGGCGTTTGTGGTGGTGAATGGTCTTTCTTTTGTTTCTTCAAAGGATTCATTTCTTTCGTTGTGGGGCAGTGCCGTTACTCCGGCAGACAGTCTTATAAGCTTAATCTGTATTTTTATTCTGGCTTTTGCGACTTTGCAGTACCTGGGAAATGGCATTGAGTTAAGAAAAACAATCTGGGCCATGTGTGCAAGTGCAGCCCTTATTGGCCTTCATGGGCTACTTCAATACTGCGGATTTAACTTTTCGAACTTTAGTGCTGTTAACCTCAGCGAGGGCAGGGCGTATTCGACGTTGGGGCTTCCGGGAGTATTTTCTGTCGTGATGGCTGTAGCTTCTTTTTTGGTGGCGGCTTTGGTTTTAACCGCTACCGATAAGCTTCGGAAATTCGCGTTGCTGGCAGTGTTTTTTTTATTACAGACCGTACTTTATTTTTCAGGTACCAGGGTGCCTGCGGTTTTAAATTTGTTAAGTGTCTCGGCGTTTGTAGTCTATTTTTTTACCAAAGCAGAATACCGGAAGGCTTCGGTCTATTTAGGCTCTGCAGCCATAGTCGCGGCGGTTCTTAGTTTAGGGGTTTTACCAAGCCTCGTCGTTAAAAAATCCGGCGCTGCTTCGATTGAGAAAGGTTATGAAAGCCGCTTTGTTGTTTGGAAGAGCGGTCTTAGCTCGTGGCAAGAAAATAAGTGGCTTGGATCTGGCCCGGAGACGTTTCCAATTCAGCAAAAAATGTACGAACCGGTGGCGTCTAATAAGTATGAATACTGGGCCGTAACCTGGTCTAAGGCGCATAACCATTTGGTTCAGTTTTTAGTTTGCACCGGTGTATTTGGCCTGGCGGTTTTTTTATTCTATTTTTTTTCAGTTGTTCGCGGTGGTTTTCAGTTAATGCGTCGCCCATCTTCTGAAGATCATATTTACGCATTGGCCCTTACTGCGGCTGCGATTTTTATTTTCTTGGCGAATTTAACTTCGTTTAATTACATTCCGACCGAAGTTTACTTTTTTCTGTTTCCCGTTTTGGCATCTGCCTATGATTCATCAAGAGGTAAAAGCGAGATTTTATTAAGTACAAAAAGTATTTTAACCAAAGTGACATTGATAGCGGTGCTGTTGTTTTCAATCGTGTTGAGTTTTAATTCGTTTTGTTATTTTTTGTCTGAAGTAAAATTGCAAAATGCGTACGACGCAATTAAAGCCGGAACAAAAGGGCCCCAAGTTCTGGAATTAATTGAAGAGCCGGTTCGATGGTTTCCTGATAACGCCTTTCTTCATTGTTATAAGGCGAATGTTATATTTTCGTTAGTGCTGCAAGAACGCCAGCATTTGGCTCCTGAAAAGTTAGTTCCTATTGTGGAAGTTATTAATGAGAGCAGTCAGTCTTGTGTAGATCTGGCAAAAAATCGTTACGAACCTTACGATGTGCGAGGGAAGATATTTCTTGAATTGTATTTGAATCAAATTATCAAAGACGGGCAGAAGAGCGAAGAAAGCTATTTGAAGTTTCGGCAGTTGGCGCCCAATAGTCCGGTTTCTTATTTTAATATCGGCTTACTGCGGCTGGCTCAAAACAACGCAGCTGAATTTGTAGAAAACATGAATAAGGCCATAGATCTAAAAGAAGATTTCTTGCCTGCATACCTTCAACTGGTGAAACACTATGTGAAGACTAAAGATCAGCAAGGCCTTACTGAAACTCTGAGTAAACTAACAGCGACAACATTTCGCAGCGCTGAGTTCGTGGGGCTTATCAAAAAAATATCAAGTGAATGCAGTGCTTATCCTGAGTGGGTGCAAAAGTTAAATGATTTGTATTCCAAGTATGAATACCTGACTCTCGTCAGAGAGTGATAACTACTTCGAAGCTGAATGCTGCATCGATTCGAAGTGATGCAGGTAATATTTCAGTTCACCGATGCTTTCACGAATATCATCAAGTGCACGGTGGGAATTTTGTTTTTTGTATTCAATATTATATTTGTTGGTCATCACTATTTTAAAAGAGCTCACGTCTAAAACGCGGTAGTGAAGTCTTTCAGATAGTTTTTTAAAATACTTATCAATAAAAAGCCTATCCTGAGCGATAGAATTACCTGCCAGAATCGGGCGCTTTTTAGGATCTGTTTTTGATTGCGGAAAGTGTTTGTCGATCATGTCGATTAATTTGTGTTCGACCATGTCAGGATCCATCCCTGACGGCACTTTGGCTGTCAGGCCGGACTTACCGTGATGTTCTGTGTTCCAGGCGTCCATACTGTCTAAGTACGACTGGGGCTGTTTCACCACGGTTTCAAAACAATCAAGCTCACGAAAATTCAAATCGGTAACAATGCAAGCCACCTCAATGATGACTTCTTTGTTAACGTCTAAGCCCGACATTTCCATGTCGATCCAGAATAAATTTTCGATCTTTTCGTAAGCCATCTTTATTACTTAGTTTCCGGTGTTGTTGGCGCAGTAGGGGCTGTTGCAGCAGGTGTTGTTGCCGCCGTTGGTGCTGTTTCAGTTGTTGTAGCAGCTCCGTCTTTTTTAGCCATTTTTTTTACGATCTTTTTAGTTTTTTCAGTTTTAACAACCGGTTTACCGTGATGATCATGAGATTTTGTTTCAACAGTCGTTGTTGTTGTAACAGTCTCTGGTGTGGCGCCGGCCGGTGCAGAAGCAGTTTTATCATCTGCTTTCATTTCTTGCGCGATCATTTCTTTGATTTTTACATTAGTAATTTTGTATTCGTCACCGGCAGCTTTTACGCCTGCAGTAACAGCCGCTTCATTAATTTTTACGCCAGGTTTAGTAACGATAACCACTTCGCCCATTTCTTTTTTGGCGTTAGTGATATTCACTGTGCATGATTCAACATCTTTACCGGCTTCGCCTTCACAAACTTTTTTAGTTACTGAATCTTTGCAACCAGAACAGTGCATGCCCTTAACGGTGAAAGTTCCTGTTTCTGCAACGGCAATTGCGGATACTAAAGTTATAGCGATCATCAATGATTTCATTATCTTCTCCTTAGTTAAGAATTAAATTTTAGACGAAAAATAATGCTAGCAAGCTTCATGGACCAGGTCAGCTCATTTTGTGCACTAAATGTAGGCAAACATCAGTTTAGGCTTGAGTTTAGGGGGGCTTAGGCTTAGTTTTGTCGTTCACAAGTGTTTATACTTAACGGAGTGGTAGTTAAGTTGGTTATAACGTCCGCCTGTCACGCGGAAGGCCGCGGGTTCGAGTCCCGTTCACTCCGCCATTTAGTTTC
>JANWIU010000068.1 GCA_025449725.1 Pseudobdellovibrio sp. | reverse complement strand
GATGATAAAAAGAAATCCGATATTAGGAATTGGTTACCGCGATAACCTTAGAGACATTACTGATTATTGCGTCCCGACCTGCCCGGATACAATTACAGAGGGAAATCAGGCCCACAATCAATTTTTAAACGTGGCCGCAACGACCGGTTTAGCCGGACTCCTCTTCTTTGCATCATTTTATTTTCTATTCTATGTAACGGCCATTAAACTATACGCAAGGAGTGATTTGACCCGCAACGATCAACTCATTATTTGCTGTGCCTTTGTTGTCATGACGATTTTTACGGTTTCATCAATGTTTGAAGTCATGTTCGAATTCGCTAAAATTCGCTATCTAATTGTGGTTTGTTGGGCATTTATTCAGTTAAATTTTATTAAATATTCTAAGTTAAAAAATTAGTAAACGTTTTTGCCAATAAAGCCTTTGAATATCGTCATCACAATAATTTTAATATCAAACCACGGCGACCAATTCTGGATGTAGTACAAATCAAATTGAACACGTTTTTGCATTTTTTCCAGCGTATCAGTTTCGCCACGATACCCGTTTACTTGAGCCCACCCGGTAATTCCGGGCTTCACTTTGTGTCTTAGCATGTAGTCTACGATCAGCTCTTTATACTGATGATTATGAGCAATAGCATGAGGACGTGGCCCCACCACTGACATCCGACCCTGAAGAACATTATAAAACTGCGGTAGCTCATCCAAACTTGTTCGTCGAAAGAATTTGCCAACCCTCGTAAGCCGAACATCGTGCTTAGTAGCTTGGGTTACAGACCCGTCTTTCTCTTCATGAATGTACATGCTTCTAAACTTGTAAACCATGATTTCATCAGTTTCCCAGCCGTGCCGCTTCTGTTTAAAAATAACCGGGCCACGGGAAGTAAGTTTGATGGCTGCAGCGATTGCCAACATCAGAGGTAAAATCAAAACTAAAATAAATGCGGCAAAAACTTTGTCAAAGATCGTTTTGATGATCAGATTTGTTCCGGTCATAGGAGACGCCGATAAATCTAACATCGGCATTCCTACTATTTCAGTAATGCCTTGATTAATTAATCTGAACGATGAAATGTCAGGTACCAGCCTGATATTGGCCGTACTATGTCGTGTGGCAAAAAGTATTTTATGAATTTTATCTTCATCTTTGAATGGTAAGGCGATCCAGCATTCCGCTATGCGAACATGGGCCATGACCTTCTCTAACTCTTCAAGTTTATAAATTTTATGAGTAGTTTTTTGTTTTAGGTAATCAGCTTCTATTGTTTTATCTTCGCAATCAACCAAGCCAACAATATTAAATCCTGCCCAAACGGCCTCTTGCGATTGTCTAATTAAAGACTGTGCCGTCGGCGTTAAACCGAATATAAGAACATTTTTTTGGTTGCCGCCGCGGCTTCTGACCATGCGGAGCAAAAAGAATAGGACCGCTCTGAAAATAACTAAACATACGGCGTTTGTTACCGCCCAGGTCATCAACCAAACGCGAGAAAACTGGTCGGAAATTTTCATAAAGAACAAGGACACAACCAAAATACCAAGAACAACAATCCAACTTAAAATGCTCTGTGCGAACATTTTTAAGTAGTTACCGCCGCGCCAAGACCTGTAAATGCCAAAATTTTCCTGAGCAATAACAAAAACGGGAAGTGCCGCTAAAATCAGGGCCTTATATTGTGAAAACAGTTCGACAGTTGAAAAGTTCCAATAATAGGAAAGCAACGCTGACGTCAGTAGAATAAATACATCTAAAATCCGCACCGAAAGAAAAATCAATTCCTCACTGTGTCTTACTTTGCCTCTAATCATAAACCCCTATTTTTCAAAACAGATTCTACGACATTAGAAAAATTCTTTTTAAAATTTTCAGTCGAAAATCTTTCTGCATTTTCTCTGCACCATAGCGGACTAATATTCCGCGCATTCTTTTCAAACTGCTCTACAGCGGCAACTAATTCCGTAACTGTTTGTTTTTGAAAAAACACACCCGTCGGTTTTTCTGCGTCTAAGCCTCTGATTGTCTCACAAGCCCCGCCTTTTCCAAAGGCAATAACAGGTGTACCGCAGGCCTGAGCTTCAAGTGGCGCAATCCCGAAGTCTTCCTCTGCAGCAAATACAAAGGCTTTAGCTTTTTGAAGGTGGTCTTTTAAGACTTCATAAGGCTGGTAACCCAAAAGCTGAATATTCGAAGTGCGTGCCAGGGCCGCTATTTTATTCATTTCCGGCCCATCGCCAATAACGATTAGCTTTTTGTCCGGCATGCGGGAAAAGGCTTCAACGATGAGGTCTATTTTTTTGTATGGCACCATCCGCGACGCCGTCACATAGTAATCTTGTTTTTCTGTTTGTAAGTTAAAACCCTTGATATCAACCGGCGGGTAAACAACTTCAGCCTGACGGGCATATACCTTTTTGATACGTCTTTTAATAAAATCAGAAATCCCTACGAACTGATCCACTCCGTTAACAGTGCGAAGATCCCAAATGCGAATGTAATGTAATATAATTTTAGCCAGCATCGCTTTGAATCCGGTTACTAATCCCGATTCTTTTAAATACTGGTGTTGCAAATCCCAGGCGTATCGAATTGGCGTGTAGGTGTAGCACACATGAGTTTGATCCGGTCCGGTTAAAACCCCTTTGGCTACCGCGTGCGAACTTGAAATAACTAAGTCATATTCACTTAGATCATGCTGTTCGATAGCTAACGGCATTAATGGCAAATAGTGCCTGTAATAAGATTTTGCTTTAGGTAAATTTTGAATAAACGTCGTTTTAGGTTTTCTTCCATGCAAAAAATGTCGTTGGTTATCCGGTAAAAAGTCACAGATGCAGAATAAATCAGCCTGCGGGTACAACAATAGCAATTGTTCCAAAGCTCTTTCAGCCCCGGCATAGACTGTTAACCAATCATGAACAATTGCTATTCTCACTCAACACCCAATCAACACTAGTCAGTTTGTAAAAGACTAGAATTCTATTATTGTGGCGCATTGAATTCAAGATTAAATTAGCTGCAAAAATCTACATTAAGAATCGAATACAAAGGGGTCTCCATCGACAATTCCCCGGCAAATACAATCCAACCCCGGGTCTACACCCTCAAGCAGCTCTTGGGAGTCATTAGATTTGAGCTGGTATGGCGGCCACCCAGGGCCCTTTTCGAAAATTTTGACCGGAATCATCCTTCTGAAAAAGAAGTGATATGCATACTTCTTGGCCTTCTTGATAACTTCGGGGCCCAATCTTTTCTTAAGCGGAAGGGAATTCAGTATATCGGTATAGTTAGATCTGCTTCCCACATCGGTAGTAATGCCTTTATTTCGAATCCAGGCCTCGCCAGCAACAATGACCGGAATTCCAACACTGGTCAGCTCTACCCCGGTTTTAGTTCCATAAATAATAACCGCATCGCAAAGTTCAGAGATAACGTAGGTACTCAGCGGGTTGCCAGGTAAAATCACTTTAATATTGGACGGCAGATTCGGATATCTTGCAGCAATTTCTTCAGCCACAGGCTGTTTAGACGGAACGGTTCCTGTCACTTCTGCAGGATGAATTCTAATTACAAGTTGCAGATCCTGACGCTGGCTAAAGTAATCGATTGTCGAAAACAACCAGTCCAGAAGATTTTCAAAAGCATTTGCCGGATAATGTAACTGGGCATCCCACAGAACATTCGTTAAACAACCGATAACAGGCTTATTCAAATCGAGGGAAAGCTCACTTACAATTTTTTCTCTTTCAAAGGTTGGATTCTGAATAAATTTTATCCAATCGTTGTCCCCGGTCCACCGGCTTTTAAGATACTCGGTTATCGTTTTTTCTTTAGATTCGTCCCAAAACATTTTTACCCAAGTCTCGGTCGGCTCAGCCATTAAGGAATGATGATACGTTTCATAATGACTGAAGATAAAACAATTTTTTCGGTATGCAGGATTCCAGTTAACAACCCGGACTCCCATGCTTCTTGCAACTTCCCCAACGATTCCCTGAGGCACATATATTCCATGATGGAAAACCATGACATCAATTTTGTGCTGCCTGATAAGTTCCCGGGTTACAAATGCTGTAATGAGCGCCGCTTTCAGATACCGACGCAATACAACGTCGGTTATGGATCGGTCAGTCGGCAGCGTTGCACGGGCAAAAAATCTTAAAGCTCCGGCCATAGCGTGTTCACCGACTTTTAGTCCCTCAAACTGAAATTCCCGTAATTTAGAAAGGTCAGTTCTGGCAATAATGCTATCGGCTTCAGCCATTTTTGCATCAGACAAAAACTGACTGTATTTGTAAACATCGATGCCGGCCTGTTCATAATTTTTTTTACCTGGGTCAAAACAATGACCGCATAATCTTTTTTGCGGACCATGTTTTAGAAAGTGTGCGGTATCGCTGAACAACCGGGGTTCGCACATTTGGCAACCCGGCAAAACACCGTCACATAGAAGCGCCGAAACCTTGTGGCCTCTGAGCTTCAAAGTTAAGGCCAGACTCGTCTCCAATTGCATGGCCGGCAAATGAGAACCAATACTGGTAATGAAAAAAATATTTTTTGGCGTTTTTGATGATTTTACCTCATCAAGACCCTTAAATTCTGACCATCGCGGGTAACCTTTGCCCCAAGAAAGATACACTCGGCGCAACAAAAGTAGCGATCGATCAAAGAAATCAATTTTTTTTACTAAGGAGGCCAACCACTTTTTCATCGCTACCCTGTTACCATATAAAACCGCATTCACTATTGCGCTTGCAAGATTCCTTTATCTTCAGACCCGGAAAACTTAGCAAACGCATCTTTAACAAATCTATACATCAGCAAACAACACAAAACATTTATTATGATTAAAGTATACAGAACCGCTTCTATAGAATTGTTTCCTGTATAATACAGAATGATAAAACCTGAAAACATTCCGAACATTAAAGCTATGCTCCAATAAAAAAGGTAATTGGATCTGCCAAGTGCCTTTAAAACATTCCCCATAGGAGACACCACAACCTGAATAATAACCAGAGCCCCCATTAATGGAATAAATTCACCGGCTTCCTTCCATTTTGGCATGAGGTCTAACTTCAACAATGCCGTAATGGCGGTACAATAAATAATAATAAGCGGTATGATAATAAAATTATGTTTTCGCTCGATACCTTTGAAGTCATTGAAAAGCTGTTCGCCCTCGTGATTCATGTTTGCGTATTTTGCAAAAATATAATTCCCGATCGCACCTGAAAGCATCGTAAACGGAATAATAATCAGCTTATCAAAGTAGGCAAACAATCCTGCACTTTTGGCTCCTAGAATGTAACCGATATAAAAAATATCTAAATTCTGGGAGAGATACTTTACAATATTAAATCCAAAAATATTTTTACTAAACGGCAGAACCTCCAACAAAAAGTTGAAAGAAGCCCGGTTAAAGGTAAAAGAAATCTTTTGATCAGACAAAAAATGCATACAGGCTGCCGAGACGATGTAGCCCGATAAACTTTGAACGACAAGAACCCACAGACCCAGCCCGTTATAAATTGCAATAAGCGCACAAATGCCACCCACCACTACAGAAGTAAGATCTCAGATAGTAAGAGCTTTAAAATTTAAATGCTTCTGCAACAGCGCCGAATGTGTGGATGAAAGGGCAATGAAAAACAAATTTAAAGACAGAACCGATACCACTAAACCCAGGTTCTCCTGCTTGTAAAAGTAGGAAATCAAATTTATTGAAAGGAAACAAATCAGCACCAAGACCAGCGACAAAACAATATTTACAGAATAAATGGCGTTGATCTGTTCATCGGTAATATTTCTCTTCTGCACAATGGCCGCATTAAAGCCGGTATCCGCAATCAGAGAAAAAAACTGAAAAAACGAAAAGGCAACGCTGTAAATCCCGAACTCAACCGGGGTTACATAATAAGAAATCAGTAACAGAATTAATAGGTTAATCCCCTGTTTTGAAAACAGCTGAACTATGGCCCATGTCATTTCCGTGTTTATTTTTTTCATCTTTGTAAAATGACATTAATGTATTCATTTTGACGGTCAGATTTATCAACAATTTTAAATCCGAACTCACCCAGAAAATTAATGATTTTTCCCGAGCCATCAGTGTCTTTAGTAGGAATTTCCAAAATAATATGCCGGCAAGTTTCATTTTTTAAAACATTGGTCGCGTTCGACAAAATATCAAATTCAA
Source organism: Pseudobdellovibrio sp. (assembly GCA_025449725.1). GTDB lineage: Bacteria > Bdellovibrionota > Bdellovibrionia > Bdellovibrionales > Bdellovibrionaceae > Pseudobdellovibrio. The sequence continues at coordinate 23,111 of JANWIU010000068.1, read as the reverse complement.
TTCCATCAACGTCAATTTTAATAAGGTTCGGAAATGGCAAATCGAAGGAGGACTGCAGTTTATCCAGAGTCATGAATGGTTGTTTCAATTTCAAATCTACTCTGCTCTTTGAAGAAACATCGTAAACGTCTTTTTCTGCGAAGTGAAACGCCAGGCCTGATTCAACCCCGCTTAAGTTTTCATATATACTGACATAATTAAAAGTACCCAAACAACTACTGCTCGAAAGTGCGATATTAAGCGGAGTAATTTGTTCGCTGAGGTTGTTTTCATAAATGTTTAAACAAAGAGAATAAAACGTTGAAAAGCTGGGCTCAAAAGAGAAAATTTTTGCTTTTGGTTTTGCTTTTGCCGCCACCAGTGAATAAGCGCCAACATTGGCGCCGATGTCGTAAAACACACCGTCTTCTTTAAGGTACTTCTCAATCCATTCAACTGTCTCCGGCTCTTTTTTGCAGGAGTTTTTGCGATGATATGTCGGTTGATTCAAAACTCGGATCTTAAGCGGAAGTCTATAATCCAGCGGAACGCTCAGTCTAAAGTTCTGCAATACATCCTTTTGTAAGTACGGAGGAAGCAGCCGCAAAGTAAAAGAAATTGCTTTCGAAATAGCTCCGGAAGCTTTTTTTAGCTCATTCTTAATCATTTACTGACCTTATTGACTGTTTCCACAATCGCATTTGAATCCAATCCGCTTGCATTTAATACTTCAGGATTTTGGCCACAACGTGGCACTTCATTTAAACCCAGGTGATGAATACTGACGTCAATTTTTAACTGTGCAATCTGCGAAGAAATGTATTGCCCCTGCCCGCCATGGGTATAGTGATTATCCATTAAAACCAGTTTTTTAACATTCTTCAAAACATCAGCTAACCAGGATTTATCAACCGTGTTTAACCACGGCATATTGATAATCGTAACTGATTTGCCGGCCTTTTCTAATTGTGCGGCCGCACTGTAAGCCTGCGACAACATCGCAGGCCCATAAGCCATAATGGCAACGTCAGAACTACCTTGCTTAACAATACTTCCGATCCCCTGCTTGAGAGTTGGCGCATTGTAGTCGAATAAGATTTCAACCGGAATTGAAGTTAAGCGGATGTAAGTGCTTTGATTATTCGTTTCAACGGCCCATTTCAAAGCCGCTTCCACTTCTTTTTCGCAAGAAGGCTCTATCATGGTCAGTCTTGGAATGCCGGACATCGAAGCGATATCTCTAACAGCCTGATGCGAATGCCCGGGACCGCCCGGGATTACACCCGCTAAAGAACCCACATAAATAATTTTGGTAAACTCTGTTGAATTATTGTAGATCTGTTCATTTGGTCTTGAAGTCAAAAAGCAAGAAAACGAATGCACGACCGGCAAAACTCCGCGTAATGCCATACCGCCGGCCATAGAGACCATATCTTGTTCTGCAATACCGCATTCTACAAAACGCTCAGGAAATTTATTTTTAAACGGGATCAGACCTGTATCTAAAATCAAATCCGCATCTAACGCCATCAAATTAGAATGCTTTTCAGCTAAATCCACCAACGCCTTAGAATAGGCCGGTACCATTTTTTGAATTTTTTCGTCCGAAGTTTTGACTTCTGGTCGGTCTATAACTTCATATTCTATTGTCGATAGATTGGTTTTACTGACCATTTCATTCAAATTTAAAATAAGTTCCTGCGCCGCTTTTTGATAAGACATTTTATCAGGCGCACCGCTGTGAAACTTGTACATATCCACGTCTGAATCAAGCGAAGTGTGTTCCATAAAAGAAACGCCACAGCCTTTGATGGTATCAGCTATAATAATTTTTGGGCGCGGGTCATTCTTAATTTTTTCTAAAGTAGAAGAAAGCTGGGTTAAATCGTTTCCGTTACAGCGCTCTACACACCATCCAAAAGATTCAAGCTTTGCTTTTAGGTCTCCCAGATCAGAAACATTTTTTACAAATGTATCAGACTGAAGTTTATTGTGATCAATAATAACTGTAAGTTCTTTTAGCCCGAAGTTTTTAGCAGAAACCAAGGACTCCCAAAATTGGCCCTCTTGCAGTTCCCCGTCGCCGGTCACAACAAACACGCGGCCCGGTTTGCCTTTTAGGCGATTAGCTAAAATCATTCCTTTTGCCTTAGAAATTCCCATTCCTAAAGATCCCGTATTAGTAACAATATGCGGAGTGTGAATATCAGGGTGGCCCGGAAGCCCGTTCATGCGTCTTAACTGATGAATAAGCTCAAAAGACATCAAACCTTTAGACATCATCACCGCATAATACCCCGGCGCATCGTGCCCTTTTGAACTGAAAAACAAATCATCCTTGGTTAATTCGCTCCAGAACATCCAAGAGAAAATCTCCATGCTGCTGAAGCTGCTGCCAATATGTCCTGAACCGGCTCGCGCAATCATGTACAAAGTATTCAATCTACACATGGTAGAAGTGATTTTAACTTTCGTGATTTGATTCAAATCGGATTTTTCAATTTTTTGAAACTGATCTTTACCTATAAAATATAATTTACCGCTAACGGCCTGACCAATTAGATCACCCATACAAAAACCTCATACCTTCGGCAATACAGCCAGCTTATTTTCAATCAATTTTTCAGCTACCCAGAAATCTTCGATTTCGTTGATGTCAAAACCTTCATAGCCCTGACTCACGAAAGGAATTATGGATTCGCCCGCAATACTTTTTTTAACCAATGCCGTTTTTGCCCAAGCTAATTCTAAACTGGCATCTTGAACGTAAACTTCAGGTAACGCCGCATACTGCGAACTGTGCCATGGAGTACTGCCAATTTTAAATGGCATTAACGGTAACATTCTTTGATCCGACACCACCCACATTTTACCCGGATGCTGTCGGCATTTTTCTACCGCTCTTAATGAGTCCGCAGATTGGTTGGCTTCAAACAAGGCCCACGCTCTTTGAATGGTTTGCGGCAACCGAAAAGGCGATGTCGGTCTTAAAATACTGAAGATGTCGTAAGAGCGGCCTTTGTTCGCCAGTTCCGTCAACATCCAGGTCACCCACTCAATATCAGGCGACTTATCGTCAGAAATCGTCTGGCTTCTTAAAAACGGCACTTCAGCCCCGTACTTAACAGCGACTTCGGCATACTCTTCGCTGTCTGTGGCACAAATAACTGATTCAAAAATTTTCGAGTCAATGGCACTTCGAATAGAATAAGCCAACATCGGATGCCCGCCTAAATTCTTAATATTCTTATGCGGAATTCTTTTCGATCCTGAACGCGCAGGTATAAAGGCCACTTTTTTCATTTTACACAAGCTCGCTTCTTAAAAGCATGGATACAACTTTTAACTCAGAGTAAAAGTCGACAGCTTCCGTGCCCGGTTCACGAGAACCGTTACCGGAATCTTTAAATCCACCGAAGGGAACATGAGCCTCGCTGCCAAAAGTTCCGATGTTAACATTCACCACACCGGTTTTTACATGTTGAGCAAACAGCAAAGCCTGGTCGATATTTTTTGTATGTATAGCGCTGGTTAATCCGTAGCTGGACTGATTAGTTTTCTCAATCGCCTCATGAATGTCTTTAACTTTGTATAAGAAAGTCACCGGACCGAACAATTCTTTGTCATTCAACTTGCTGTTTGGACCAACGTTTTCAACCAAAGTAGGAGCGATAAAAAATCCGTTCTTTAACTGAGAGCCTTCGGCGTGATGCCCGCCGGTCAAAAATACTGCATTTTCTGATTTTAAAATTTCAAAAGCATCAATAATGGATTTGTACTGGCGCTGGTTAATGACAGGACCAAAATCCGAATCATTGTCTGCGCCTACCTTTAGAGTTTTTATTTTTGCGATAAGTAAGGTTTTAAATTTTTCGTAAACGGCTTCGAAAACATAAACACGGCTACCGGCCGCACATCTTTGCCCGGCATTACTGAATGCAGAAAGGACACACCACTTAACCGCTTCTTCTAAATTGGCTTCGTCACTGACTACAAACGCGTTTTTACCGCCAAGCTCAAGCGAAACTCTGGTTAAGTTCTGATTACAACTTTGCCCGATTAGTTTTCCGGTTGCGGTACCACCCGTGAAGCTCACTGTTGAAATCCGCGGATCTGATACCAGTAAGTGCCCCGACAGACTTCCGGCGCCATGAAGGAGGTTCAATACACCTTCTGGTAATCCGGCCTCAGCAACAAACTTCATAAAAATCTGCGCCGTCATTGGTGCATCTTAAGATGATTTTAAGATAGCGGTATTTCCGCAGATAAGTGCCGGAAACACCTTCCAAGCAATGTTTGCAATCGGCGTATTGGCCGGCACTATCAAGGCCGCTACACCACGAGATGACCGAACCGAGTACGACTGCTTTAATGCATTGTTAGAAACAATTGTCTTTCCGAAGAGTCTCGCCCCTTCGCCTGCAAAAAAATGCGCTACTTGAATGGCCGCTTGAACTTCACCTTCAGCGTCTTTCAAAGACTTTCCAGTCTCTAAAGAAACAGCTTGGCTCAATTCGGCAGAATTTTTTTCTAAAAGGTCTGCGATTTTTCGTAAGTGCGTACCACGCGCCAGCGGAGACAACTGCGACCATTTTGTATAAGCCGCTTGCGCAGCCACGATCGCCGCATTAACGTCTTCTTTAGGAGAATTTGCAAATTTACAGATGATCTCTTGATTTACAGGATTAACTTTTGACAGCCATTCGTTTCCGGAATGGACTTCTTTGTAACTAATAATATTTTTTAAAATCAGATCTGAACTCATATGGCAGTCCATCCTCCGTCAATGACAAGTTCTGTACCGGTCATGTATTTAGACGCGTCACTTGCAAGATAGACCAGGCCACCAATGTAATCCTGCGATGTGGCCATGCGGCCCACAGGAATTCGCGAATTGTAAACTTCTAAAAAGGCAGCTTCCTGATTATTGAAGACACCGGAAATAACCAGTGTATTAACCCGGACATTTTCTTTAGCCCAGTAGACAGCCAAATATTTTGATAAATTGATGATTCCCGACTTCGAAGCGGAATAAGCTACCGGCTTAAAAAAAACTTCGCCGCGCTTTCTTCTGTAGTCGTACAAATTTTGATCAGGAGAAACCACACCGTAGATCGATGAAACATTAATGATCGAGCCGTTCTTTTTCAGACTCATCTCTTTGCCGAAAACTTGGCAGGCTAAGAATGTACCTTTTAAGTTCACATCTAAAACTCTGTCCCAAGAAGCTTCCGGGTAAGATTCAAATGGGCCATTTTCACTTGCCGGAGCACCCGGCGGAGAATCAATGGCTGCATTATTAATTAAAACCGAAGGAACCAGTTCTAATTTTTTTAATTGCTCCACAACTTTTTCTAAACTGTCTTTTTTTGTAATATCAGCTTCAAAGAAATGAAACTTTTTTGAAAATTCTTTTTCCAGCTCTTCTGCTTTTGCATTCTTTGAACGGTCTAAACCGATAACACAAGCACCACGTGAAAGAAGTGCTTTACTGTATTCATAGCCCAACTGCCCGGACGAGCCGGTAATTAATATGACTTTATTTTTTAAATCAAATAGCGAATCGGTATTCACACCTAGGCCTCGATGTCATCGAAGGTAATAGGATCACCTACTTTGATATCGTGCTTAGCCCGTTTACCGACTACTTGATTTGACTGACGTACCGGAATGTACTGGCCACGAAAGATTTTGCCGGACATTGAATCCAGGTCAATAACGCTTCCTTTAGCAATCGGCTTATAAGCAACGATTGATTTACCTAATTTTTTAAATACTTTTTCATTACCGAGATCATCCGCCGGTTTTGGTGGAAGCATCTCTTTTACACGTCGGATATCGCGTACGAATTTTCTGAATCCTTCCGGCTCTAATGCGAAGCTGTGGTCGGTTCCTCTCCATGCGCGGTTTAAAGTAACGTGCTTTTCAAAAACACGTGCACCCTTCATGTAAGCAACCGGGCCTGACAGAATTCCGTTAAAGTGATCGGATGATCCGATTGTTATACCTGGAAAGTCTGCTTTTAATTTTTCAATGTTATTAAGACCAAGCCGATTGTGTTCACATGGGTATTCAGAAACGCAGTGAAGAATTGTCAAATTATCATGACAAGCCAAAATGCATTCAACGCTAGAACGAATCTGGTCAGAGTTCCCGCCGCCGACGCTCATCACAATTGGCTTTTTGGTTCTAGCCATTCTTGAAATGAACGGCAAGTTACCTAAGTCAAATGAAGCGATTTTTAAAATATCTACATTGATATCTTCTAATAATTTTAAACTCGGCTCATCAAACGGTGTCGACATGAACTTCACGCCGTGTTTAATGCACTCTTCTTTTAAAAGCGGAAGCACTTCTGGTTTCAATTCTAATATTTCACGATGAGCACCATAAGTATCAGCAAAAGCATTTTCACTTTCGTAAGGAGCTTCATAAGCATCTTGTGAAAATAAGTATTTATTATTGCGGGTTTGAAATTTAACTGCGTCTGCGCCTTCGGCAGCAAAAATACGAATATATTCTTTGGCTCTTTCGAAATCACCTTGGTGATTTTGGCCAATTTCAGCGATGATAAATGCACTATCATTCATATTTTTAAAATGGAGCATGGCGGTCCCTTTCCTACTAAGATCTATATAAATTTAGAACTAAGGATTTAACCATTTTACACTGCAGTTGGCAAAGGTCTTGCCATGCTAAATAGCCAAAAATGCTCTGGTATTTTGATATTTGAGACTGAACAAAAATGGTCAATCAAATTCAGCTTAAAAACTCAGCAAATCAGTGTTTTTTAGATACAAGCACACCATCTGTAAACAGAAACCCGCCATTAAATAATGACAATGACGACTTTACTTTTCCTGGTGTTCTTTTAATGAAAGTGGGATTAAAGCCGCAAACTTTCAGGTAATACATGTACTGATCCAGCAAATACATATTTTCTGAGACTTTTGCTGCCACTTCCGGAGTTTGAAGCAACGAACGAATTTGCTGTCTTGAACGTAAAGGGCTCAAATAAGATTCTCGCTGAGCAATCAGAATACCGTTCGGCTTTAACACACGATGACATTCCTCTAGAGCCTTCCATATATTACGGCAGTGATGCAAAGAAGCGTCAAAAAAGATGGCATCTAAAGACTGATCCGGAAACTCTAATCTCTCATTAAAATCAGCTTGAACCGGAACAATTTTATTAATTTCTCCACCGACAGTCTTGTGAGAAACCTCAAGCAGATGACGTGTTCTTGCAGCACTGATGTCGACTGCATATATTTTTTTAATAAAATCTAACCGACTTAAGCAAAGTGATAATCCACAACTTCCGGCTCCCAGTTCTGCCACTTCCCAATTTTTTGGAGAATCTGTCTTTAAAAGATCTGCATAGGCCAGAAAATAAAACTCTATTTCCTTCATCCATCGCAAATGCTTTTCAGAATCATGCGTTTCTAATTTGTCATAGAATTTTTTGTCAGCTGATTCGCTTGTTACCATTGTCATTGCTATTACCAAACCCCACTAAAGCAAATGTTGCTCTAAAATGTTATAAGTCTCTTCGGCTGTTTTCTTCCAGTCGAATTTTGCAGAAAATTCCAAAGATTTTCGCACCAAATCCAACCTCAAATTCTCGTCACACGCAATCTTAAAAATCTTATCACCCATATCCGTATCGTCTGAAGGATCAAAAGTAAGAGCAGACTGCCCTGCGATTTCGCCTAAGGCTGTCGTGTTACTTGTTAAAACCGGCGCACCACGGCTCATTGCCTCTAACGGAGGCAGGCCGAAGCCTTCGTATAAGCTCGGGTAAATGAAGGCAAAGCAATTACGGTACAAGTCATCTAAAACAGAATCAGAGGCATATCCGGTAAAATGAATTCGATCTTCCGGCCCTACTTCAATTTTAGAGTCCGCAAATATTTGGGAATTTCCAGAGCCACCCACAAAAACCAACCCGAAATCTTCCGGAAGTTTGTGCTGAATGGTCTTCCAGGCCATTAACAATCGATGAAGATTCTTTCGAGGTTCTAATGAACCGACCACAAGAAAGTATTTTTTAAAAGGAATTGAATTCAGGGTAGAGCTCGTCTCTTTTGATGTTTCACTCAACGAAGAACACCCCAGATAGACAACACTGATTTTACTTTCAGGAACACCACATTTTTGAACAATTCGTTCTTTTGAAAAATGCGAATCTGTAATGATGTGCTTAGAAACTTGGCAAACTTTCGGAAGTATGAAACCGTACCACTTACTGAATTTCGGGCTGAACCATTCCGGGTGATCAAGCACACTGACATCATGGATAGTCACAATTTGATTTTTATAAAATATCGGACCAGTGGCAGCGGGGCTCCACAGCGGAGAATTTTTTAGTTTTAAGGGCAGTAAAGTTTGCTCCCAAAGATGGCCGGCCATACCCGCCGACTGAGAATGCGGGGCGATCGTATTAACCTTACTGTTAATAATCGACAATATTTCTAAAAGGTACCTTTGCACACCGGTGGTTTTTCCGTGCAAAACTCGCGTGTTAACTGAAATCATTTTTTGAAATTTATCATGCTAGTTTGCATATTTACAGCAAATTTAAAAAATAAGACTTAAAATAACTGACAGGGCGAACTGCTTGCCCTATTGTTAGAAAAAATATGGCAGCTTCACTCGAAAATTCATACAAAAACCTAAGCTCTTTTTTATTTGCTTTATTTCTGGGGTCACTGCCGTTTTCGAATGTGCTGGTCATAAATTTAGGGTTTCCGCTTAAGATTCAGGAACTCAGTCTGCTGTTGTTAATAGCTTTACTTTTTTTAGGTCCGGAGAGAAAAGCTTTTATTTCAGACAATAGGAAGTATCTAAAATATTTTGTCGCCCTGTCGGTTTTGGTCATTTTATCTTTTTGTGCTGGCTATATTGATAATCAAAAATTGAGCCCACAAGCCGCTTCATTAGCCAGAATTTCGCCGGTTATAGATAGCTTACTTAAGGCATTTTATGTTGTTTTGAGTTTTTTCGCTTTTTGCGTGTCCCGTCATTATCTAAGCAAAAAAAATGATGTTTTTAGATTTTATTTTTGGGGTGCCGGAATCACATGTGCGATTTCAATTTTCTTTTTTATCTGTGGGCTATTAGATATTAATACGGCCAGCTACTTTCACTGGAGCTCTCAAACCATAACTTTGGGCCAGGCTCGGTTTGTCCGAAACGGCACTTTCTTAGAGGGTAACTTTTTAGGTTTATATCTTCTTATCTCTTATATCATTGCGACTCATTTCAGAAAAAAACTTTTGGCTTATGCTCTGGTCATTGCAACGGCGTCCACTTTTTCAACCACTGCAATTCTGGGATTATTTTTATATTTTATTTTTTGTACCTTAAGGAGAGTTCCGGTTTTACCTTATCTGCTTACGCTGATGATGGCATTGTTTGTGGCCAATTCTAAAACCAATGGTCTGTTCTTTCAGGAACAATTTATTCAAAAACTTCCGGTCTTTAAGCTTGTTCTCGATGATGGATATAATGGCTCCGACTCAGAAACCTATCTGAATTCTGAAGAGGTTACCGAGAAGGGTAAGCCGGGATTGCATGCTCCAGAGCTTACTGCCCTATCAGCAACCGAAAGAGCCAGCATGATAAAAATCGGCGGTAAAATATTTTCTCAGAATCCGATTTTTGGCATCGGCCCGGCAAATTATAAATTCCATTATTTTGAACACACAAAAGACACCACATCCGCCAGCACCAGACCATTTACTGCTAATAACGTTTACTTAGAAATTTTATGCGAATATGGCGTTTTATTTTTTCTGACCATAGCGCTCTTTTTCGCGACGGTTTTTAAAAATGCCTACAGAGAAAATCATCTGATTCTATTTCTGGGGTTACCATCTTTGCTTATCTATTTTTTAAGTTACCCGTCTTTTTCGATCTTCTTTCTCTGGGTCTTTTTAGCTATCTTGTCGCTGAAAAAGGGTGATTTGGAGACCTCATGTCCTTAAAATTCGGTACCAGTGGCGTTCGCGCTCTCGTCAGCGACCTTACAGATAGAAATGTATACGTCATGACAACTGCATTCCTAAAATATGCAATTTCAAACGATCCTGATTTCAAGAATGTCTATACCGGAATGGACCTGCGTGAAAGCAGTCCCAAGCTCTTATCCGTCGTTCACGCGGCCATTATAGACGCCGGAAAGTCGGTGTTTTTTTGCGGAGCAGTCCCCACTCCATGTCTTGCCAACTTTTCTTCGTTACATGGTTCTCCGTCTATCATGTTAACCGGCAGCCACATCCCCGCAGATAGAAATGGAATTAAATTCTATTTAACCAGTGGCGAAACACTAAAAGAAGATGACTCTAAAATTTTAGAAATTTTTAATCAACTCTTGGCTACAAACTATTCTGGAGAAAAATTTGACGACAAAGGTTGTTTCAGAATCCAGCCGAAATTTCAGATCGAAAATTCTGAAATGGCATGCAGTCAGTCCTTTGAAAACCGCTATCTCAATTTTTTCAGTGCGGACTCGTTAAAGGGCCAAAAAGTTGTCTTTTATGAACACTCTTCCGTGGCCCGCTCAACTTTTCCTGAAATTTTAAAAAAGCTGGGCGCTAACGTTATTTGCGTTGGAAGGTCAGAAACATTTGTCGCCGTTGATACTGAAGCCGTCGATTCTGTTGATAAGTTTCAAGGGTGGATTAAAAGTTATGGAGCCAATGCTCTTGTCAGCACCGACGGCGATGCCGACCGCCCTTTGGTTATCGACAACACCGGGGCCGTTGTTCCGGGAGACACGTTAGGAATGATATCTTGCCAATACCTAAACATTGAGGCCGTTGCGCTTCCTATCAGCTGTAATTCCAGTATCAATAAAATTGAAAATTTAAGAGAAATCAGATTTACCAAAATTGGTTCGCCATTCGTAGTTAAAGAGTTAAACGAGCTGGCTGAAAAATATAAGCGAGTTGCAGGATTTGAGGCTAACGGCGGGTTTATTTTAAAATCTTCGTTAGAAAAACTTAATAAACTTCCAACCCGGGATTCAATGCTCCCTATCCTTTGCGCGCTTGTAAAAAGCAATGAATCCGGGAAGTCTTTATCACAATTGGCAAGCGAAGTTAACAAACGGTCTACTGCCAGTGTGCTTGTTCGAAACTGTCCGCCCGCAATCAGTCAAAAACTATTAGAAAAAATTTCGAATAATCCGGAATTGGTATTTAATAGCGTAATCATGCAAAGCACCCCAGTCCAAGACATTAATAAGCTGGACGGCATACGCATTTCAAATTCTGAGTATGCGATCCATTTCAGACCGTCCGGAAACGCTGATGAATTCAGATGTTATACAGAGGCCGCCACAACCGCGCTGGCACAAGAAATCGCAGAACGTGCAAAAAAGTATGTTTCAGAATATGTGCAAAACAGCGTTTAGCTGTTAGATTTAGCTGTTAAATTTAGCTACGAGGTTCGCCGTCGCTTCCGAATGATCCCTTAAGCAAATATTGTGACAACTTTTTGAAGCCTTTTAAGTTTCTTTTAAATTCATCAGGGTCTTTTAAAGACTGCACAGCCTTTTTTGCTAAATAAGACGGTCGTAAATAGAATTTCTTTCGGGCATAGTCACAGAACTCGACAAGTTCTTTTTGAGAAACATTCGGCAAGTTCACAGTCGTATTATGAAGCCCATCTTCGGTTAACCAGTCAGAAAAGTTCTCACTGGCCAGGTAACCTTTAGCTTTGGCCTCATTGTAAGCCGCTGTCCCCGGAGAAACCATGATCGGAAAAAACTGGGCCGTGTCAGGGCTTAATTCCAGCGCCAAATCCAAAGTTTTCTGCAATGTTTGCTGAGTTTCATTTAAATTACCTACCATGAAGCAACCATGAACCATGATTCCGGCAGCCTGAGTATTTTCCATAAACTGATGAGTGCGATTCAAATTAAGGTTCTTCTTAATATGCTTTAGGACCTCGTCATCGCCGCTTTCAAAACCGACACAGAAAAGCCGGGCCCCTGCCTTCTTAAGTTTTTTGAAAAATTCGACGTCAGCTTTTGTGTCCGCCCGGCAGTTTGAATCAAATGGAATTTTATTACCGCGTTTTATCAGTTCTTCTGCCAGCTCATCGGTGCGTTTAATGTCGATGATGAAAGTGTCATCTTCAAGCATAACCGTCTTAACCTGCGGAAGTTCCTTCGCTACGAATTCAAATTCATCCGCCACGTGACTGACCGATCGGTAACGCATGGAATGACCACTGAATGTTTGCGGATAAACGCAGAATGTACAGCGATAAGGGCAGCCGCGAGAAGTATCAAATACAACCAACGGGTGTTTGGAATGGCCGTAGAAGTAATCTTCTACACGTAAAAAACGTTTATAAACTTCAGAGACGAATGGCAACTCGTCTAGATTTTCAATTGGTGCGCGTTCTTTGTTTGTCACTGTTACACCGGCCGCGTTTTTCCAGACCATACCATCGACAGTGGCAAGGCTTGCACCCGACTCTACTGCCTTTAGCCAGTCACGAACGGTGTATTCGTATTCCTTAATGGCGACGCCGCTGATTCCAATACACTTGGCCAGGGTATCTTCAGCCATTGAAGAAGCGTGGCGGCCAACTAAAAGAATATGCAATTTAGGGTTATGAGCTGCCAACGCATTCACAACCTTGATGTCATTAACTATTGAAGGAGTTGAGGTATCACAAACTACAGCTTGAATCCCTTTAGCATCAATACGGTCGATAACATATTTTAAGTCCACACACCAAGCAGGCGCATCTACCATGTCAACGTCATGGCCCTCGCGAATAGCCACGCCGGCAGCATGAGCCAACCATTTCGGATAATAAAGTGTATCACTTTTCGCCACTGCCGGACTTCTCGATTCCCGAGAAAACCGGTTATGAAACGGCGGATTTAAAAATAATACTTTCATCAATACCTCAGACCGACAAAGTAACCGAATTTGGACACACATGAACATTCAGTTACTCTATATTTAACACAGCACAACAATGTCTCATTTTACTTAGTTTTATTTCACAATGCAACAGCAACTCTTTAAACTTTATCTTATGAGAATTACTGTGTTTGGAACCGGTTATGTCGGCTTAGTTACAGGCGTTTGCTTCGCTGAAATGGGAAATAACGTTACCTGTGTCGATGTTGATCAAAACAAGCTAAAAACTCTTCGTGAAGGAAAATCACCTATATTCGAACCTGGTTTGGATAGTCTGTTGGTCAGCAACATTAAAGCAAACCGAATTACATTCACTGACGATGCTGTTTCCAGCATAAACAACACAGACATTATTTTCATTGCTGTGGGAACCCCACCAAAAGACGACGGAACAGCTGATATTCAATTCGTATTAAACGTCGCTGAGACTATCGCAAAAACCATGACCGAATACAAACTTGTGGTTACTAAGTCGACCGTTCCGGTTGGTACTTTTAAAAAAATTAAGGAAACCATAGATCGCACACTGAAAGCCCGCGGAGTTTCTCACGGGTTCGATGTGGCTTCCAATCCTGAATTTTTGCGAGAAGGCTGCGCTATTGAGGACTGTCTTAAACCAAATCGCGTTGTAATCGGCGTTGAAAGCCAAAAGGCTCAGGAAATTTTGACATATCTTTATGAACCGTTTCTTAAAAACGGAAATCCGATTCTGGCAATGGATCCCGCCTCTTCGGAAATGACGAAGTACGCTGCTAACGCCATGTTAGCAGCCAAAATTTCTTTGATGAACGAATTTTCCCGCGTCTGTGAAAAGCTGGGTGCTGACATTGAAGCTGTTCGCAAGGGCATCGGTTCTGATTACCGTATTGGTCCGCATTTTATTTATGCCGGGGTCGGTTACGGGGGCAGTTGTTTTCCAAAAGACGTTAGCGCACTCATTCGCTCTGGCCGGGAGATCAACGAAGAACTTCACATCTTAAGCGCGGTAGAAAAGACGAATCAGCTTCAAAGGCAGAAGTTCATTGAGACTGTTTCCAAAAACTTGAACCCGGGTTCAAAATGTATAGCGGTATGGGGCGTATCTTTTAAGCCCGGCACTGACGACATCCGCGAAGCGCCGGCATTAGATATTATTCAGCATTTTGTAGATCAAAAATATTTGGTACAAGTCTACGATCCCGTTGCAGCAGAGAACGCGAAAAATTATTTCAACAATCACCCTTCGATTAAATTTTTTGATGATCAATACGAAGCCCTTAAAAGCGCAGATGCTTTGGTAATCCCTACCGAATGGAAGTCTTTTCGTGAACCCGACTTTACTAAAATGAAGTCCTTGATGAATCATCATTTAATATTTGATGGGCGTAATATTTATTCACCAAAATACATCCGTCAACAAGGCTTCAAATATCACTCTATCGGAAGACCACAATGAAATCCGTTTTAGTCACAGGGGCCGCAGGCTTTTTAGGATCTCACTTGTGCGAATACTATCTTAAGCTCGGATATACCGTTATCGGAGTAGATAATTTTTGTACCGGTCTTCGCAGCAATATTGAAGTGTTACAAAAGTCCTATCCTACGTTTCAATTCCTTGAAAAAGATGTCACTTTAGACTGGACTGATTTACCGGCAGCAAAAAACCTTGAATTCGTATTCCATTTTGCTTCGCCCGCTTCTCCGCCCCACTATCAAAAGCTGGCTTTAGAGACTTTGTGGGTTAACTCTATCGGACTTAAAAACGCGCTACAGTTTGCGGACCAGAACTTTGCCAGAGTTGTCTTTGCTTCCACACGTGAAGTTTACGGGGACCCTGAGCTTTCTCCTCAGCCTGAATCCTCCTGGGGCAACGTAAATTCTTTTGGTGAGCGCAGCTGCTACGACGAGGCTAAGCGCTTCGGAGAAGCCCTGATCTATTCGCATAATAAATTACGAAATACAAAGCATGGCCTGGTTAGAATCTTTAACACCTATGGCCCGCGAATGAATCCTAATGACGGACGTGTGGTTATAAATTTTATTCTTCAGGCGCTACAAAACTCCGACTTAACTATTTATGGTGATGGCAAACAAACTCGCAGCTTTTGTTACGTTAGTGATCTAATAAATGGAATCTCGGCTTACGCCGCTTCAAACCTGACGGAGCCGATGAATCTCGGAAATGACAAAGAATTTACTGTGCTGGAATTGGCTGAAATTATTCTTAAAAATATTCCTTCAAAATCCCGGTTAACTTTTAAAGATCTACCGGTCGACGACCCAAAAAAACGCCGGCCCGATTTAGCAATGGCTAAACTTCATTTGTCAGGCTGGGCACCCACGGTAAACCTTCAAGAAGGCGTATCAAAGATGGCCGAATGGGTTAAGGACTACGTCAAATGAAGAAATTATTAATCTTCGCCCCCATAGCAGAACGTGAAGTTCATTTTTATCTGGCTTATTGCAGGCATGCCAAACTACAAAACCAGGGATACGACATTCAGTTCATTTCCTTTTTTCAACCGGGCAATAAAATGTTAAACGATGCCGGTTACAAGGTTTGGGATATTTACGACTTGATCGATAATGCGGACAGCTTCAAAACCAAAAAAGAAGATTTAGAATCTTTTTTTGGAATTTCAAATATTCAGGCCCAAACGCTTCATGAAAAAGTTACTTTTAATCTTAGGGACTCCGGTCAAATCATTGATAAATACTGGCGCTATCTGAATGCCACTCACAATATCCTTTCAGAATTGCTAAAAAAATTCCGCGCGGAAGAGATTCAAGTTTTTCAGGAACTGGGCGGCTTTGTGGCGCCACTATCACTTTACTACAGTTGCAAGCGTGAAAAAATTAATCACGTCTTTTTTGAGCCTTCGTTTTTTCGCTCCCACATGCATTTTGTTGAAAACAGTTTGAATAATAATTTTTTAACTGTCGATCAAGTTGATGATCATGCTGTTTCTCAGTTTTTACCGAAAGTAGAAACCTACTTTGACAACATTACTAAATCTCAAAAACTGGTAATCTTTTCAAAAGACATTCAACATTACAAAGACATGGGCCTTAAAAAGCTGTTTCAGATTTCTAACATTAAAAAACTTTATAATAAACTGGCCTATAAATACATTTTCCGTTATCGCCAGGAATATGAATGGATCGGCAATCACGTATCAAGAAGCGTACGCCAGTACGTCAATCGAATCCGTTTTGGCAGTAGATACAGCCGGCAAATTCCAGAAGTGCCATTTGTTTATTTCCCGTTTCACGTCCAACTGGATTATCAATTAACCATTCGCAATCCTGAATTTCTAAATCAATTGGCTCTCGTAAGGCACCTGGCTGAAGTCTGCCCTAACCGGTTTAAGGTCGTCGTAAAAGAACATCCGGTTACTATTGGCGGCTTCAATTATAGTGAATTTAAAAAGCTGATTACAGATAACACCAATATTGTTGTTCTTCATCCTATGATCAACACGCATGACATCGTCAAAAAAGCTGATGCGGTTGTAACTATCAATTCAAAAGTGGGCGCAGAATCTTTGCTGTACAATAAAAAAGTAGTTTGCCTGGGCAATGGTTTTTACTGGAATTCAAACGTCGTCACTAAAATTGATGGCTTTCAAGACTTACAAAAATGGCTGGTGCAGCTAAAAGACGGAGTCATCGCTGACCCTGACAAAGATCGTATTTTAAAATACTTTTCTTACGTCATGAGCCAGTCTTACCCTTTTGAGCTTTACGAACACAGTCCGGAGAACTTAAAGAATTTCTTTACTTCTATGGACCATTATCTTTCAGAGCAGCAGAAACCCGAATGAGTTCAGCCAATACCGGTAAGTTCAAATACGGAAAAATTATCGGCGGATACGGGCTGGCCACTTTATTAAATCAAAGCGTAAACCTCATTTTAATCCCGGTCCTTTGGAGCACGCTAAGCCCTGAGGATTTCGGGGTGATAGCCATTACCCAGATTGTAAATCTGCTTCTCACTCCGATTTATATGTTCGGAGTTTCAGAGACCATTCAACGGTACTATTTTAAATGGCCTGACGAATCCCGCCGTCATTATCTGGGCTGGACTTTATGGTTTACTTTTATTTTTACACTTTCTCTTACTTTATTGCTGGAGATTCTTGGCCCGCAGCTTTCTGAAAACTTTATTAAACAGGTACCGTTTGACCCGATTATTCGATACACTATTTGGTCTACGTTTTTGGCCAATTTTATTAATATTCCGGTCGCCATTTCACGTATCAAAGAAAAAATCCTTAGTTACAATATCTTAGTAAACGGAAGCTTCATCACCCAGATTGCAATTATTTATTATCTGGTAAAATTTGAGAATCTCGGGGCTTATGGATACATTAAAGGGATTCTGATATCGAATCTCATCTGGATCATTCCCACTCTTGCCATGTCGTTGAGAGATTGTGCGTTTTTTCCTGATAGAAAATATATCCGTATTCCTCTTCAGTACTCTGGCCCGCTTTGTTTTGCGGGGGTCTTAGAAGGAATTTCAAATTTTTTAGACCGCTACTTCCTGGATAAAAATATTTCTCTTGCGGCGATCGGTTTTTACAACATCGCACGGCAAGTCAGTAGCCCCATAAACGTCGTTAATATCGTTGCAAAGCTTTTTACTTATCCGATGATTCACAAACATCACACCTTTAAAGACAACACAGACAAAATGATTACCAGACTGGGGTTGGTGTACGCGGTCTTTATGACAATTCCGGTAATTGCACTGACCGCGCTGGCAAAAGAAGTTGTTCGCGCTTTAGATCCCAGTGGAGTATATCTGCCCATCGTTGAATACATTCCTTATTTTTCAATAGCGTTCTACATTAATTCCTTAATCACCATTCATGGTCGCGGCATGGATTTAAAAGGTTCATCTAAGTGGGCCTTTCTGATTCCGCTTTTTAGTGCCTCAGCCAGCCTGGCCGTTTATGCCTGGGCTATTCCGCGCTATGGCGTTTACGGCGCGCTCTTCGGGTTTGTAACAAATTATACAGTTAAGACTCTGATCACCAATCTTCAGGCGTATCATTATTTTCCGCGTAGTTATAAATTCGATAAACTTATAAAGTCGTGGCTTACGGCCGTAGTGTTTTTTTTATTATTGAAAAACATTAATGTAGAACACCATGCAGCTTCCATTCTGGCAGATGTATTATTGATTTTATTATTTTCTTGTATTCAATATTATTGGATCAAACCGGAAGCAAACGAAGTTTTTGCTGCGCTGAAAGGTTAATTATGATCGGAATTGTTTCACAAGTCAGAATGACAAGTACCCGGCTTCCCGGCAAGGTCATGAAACAAGTGAACGGCATTCCATTGTTACAATACCATGTCGACAGACTAAAAAAATCTGACTTCCCGGTTTATATTGCGACGACGACAAACAATGAAGACGACCCTATTGAAGAATTTTGCCGGAATAACAATTTAGATTTTCACAGAGGCAGCGAACACGATGTTCTTTCCCGGTATTTTGAACTGGCACAAAAATATGACTTAAAGGTTATTGTTCGGGTCACTTCAGATTGCCCTTTAATCGATGGCCAATTGATTAGGGCCAGCTACCTAAATCACCAGCGGTATCTGCAGGAAAACTTCTACCTTTGTAACACTCAAAAGCGAACCTACCCGCGGGGATTTGATTTTGAAGTCTTTTCCCGATCAACTTTGGAACTTATGCAAAAAAATGCCACCACAGATTTCGAGCGAGAGCACGTGACCCCGTATATTTGGAAGTCTCACCCCAACGAATTTAATTTTATTCATATAACCCGGCCTGATGACGCCAGTGAGTTCCGTATCACCGTTGATGAACCGGACGATTTCAAATTGGTCGAAAGACTTATTTTAGACCATGAAGCACATCTAAAAACCGCTGAAGAGATTATAGCCCTCATGAGGCTTAACCCAGACCTCAAAAACCTTAACTTACATGTCGAGCAAAAAAAGGTTTAATGCTTTAACTTGACGTGATTTAATGACTTATGATCAATTAATTAGAGGATTAGCATAACTTTTAGGGAGATATATGGCTCGCTTAGTTGGAGAACATTACGATAAAGTTGCATCGATCTATCACGAGCAATACGACAAAGAAAAGATCATGACAAACCCGGTGTATCCGGCCAATTACTTCCGCTTACAAATGCTTTTGAATTCCTTTGCAACTAAAGAAGTTAAAAAGGTTATTGAAATCGGAGTGGGCGAAGGTACACCTCTTGCCACTTTAGCAAAAGCCGGCGTCGACACCTGGGGCTGCGACATTTCTCATGAGATGGTAAAAATATCTCAAGAAAAAATTAAAGACTTAGGCCAGGATCCGAATAAAATTTTCTGGGCAGACATTGAAGATCTAAATACCTGTGCTCATGGCTATGCCGGCGGCCCGTACGACGGATTAATGGCGATGGGTGTGATGCCACATGTGCAAAATGACAACCTTGCTATCAGCAATATGGCTTCTTTTGTTAAACCAGGTGGCACCGTGTTCATCGAGTTCCGCAATTCGCTTTTTTCACTGTTTACATTCAACCGAAAAACCGTTGAGTTCATCGTTGATGATTTAATGAGAGATGTTGATCCAAAACTGAAGGATGCCGTTCGCCAAGATCTGGAAAAACGCTGCCGTATGGATTTACCTAAATCACGCACTTCCCATGATGGTTCATTGACCGGCGGTTACGATGCGATTTTGTCTAAGTTCCATAATCCGTTTGAAGTTCCTGAACTGTTTTACAAAAACGGTTTCACGGATCTGAAATACTTATGGTACCACTACCATGCCGCACCTCCGATGTTTACAGACACAGATGCCAAAACATACCGCGAACAAAGTATCAATTTAGAACACGAAACCTCCGGCTGGAGAGGCTACTTCATGTGTTCAGCATTCGTAGTCGAAGCGACAAAAATTTAAATCTTAGTTATCCGAACGCTGGATAGTGGAAACACTCCCCATCTTTTATTCGGACCAAAATGAAATGAGGCTGTAGACTGATCTACGGCCTTTATTTTTTCAAAAGTCTCATTCATTGCCGTGTACGGTGCAAATTTTGAATTTCGTTTTTTATTTATTTTATTTCTAATGCTATCAAACAATCCAATGCCGAAGAAAAAGTACAAAATCGCCATCAGCCGGTGCACCGGCCTTGGGTTTAACCTGCATGAACGAAAATAATGAGTCCATTTGTTTTTTTGAACGCGTCTTTCGACATTTTCACTTATGATTTTTGCGCAACGGGCTGAATTCTCCGCGTCCTTAAAGGCAAAAGAAGGCCGTACGTATTCTTCAAATTTTTCTTCCGAAAATCCTTCTTCAAGATTTCCGGAAACAATACGGCGAAGCTCTGAATTCAATTTCTCAAGTGACATCGTCTTAACGCTGACTTCGGAGGGCAATGGCACAAATGTTCTTACGGTATCATGATTGATCCATTCTACCTGCAGCGGAATTTTACCCATAAACCTGGCATCTATGGCAGATCCGCAATTAACGTGAACCAAAGCATAACAATTATTTAAAACATCGAATATTTCGCCTTTACACTCAACCTTAACATTGGGGTATTTCGAAAACTTCTCTATATAAAAAGTTTCATTTTCAAACGGATGAGGTCTCATTAAAAAATACATTTGCGGATTAGATTCGATTAACTGGCACAAGACATCTGAAAAGTGAAAAAATATTTTTTCGATTTCAGAAAAAAGTCGTTCACTGTATTCACGATTCAATCCGGCCTCTTCGAATGTCTTCAGTTCCTTTTCTTTTGATCCGGTAAACTTAGGATTCACAGAAGGAAAGCTGCTGTTCAATAATACAAACTTTCTTTCTGTCGTCGGCAGCAGTGCGCGCCATTTCGGGCCCGTTACATCATAGCGGGGGCAGCCTGACAAATGCATTTGTTCCGGCTTTAAACCTGACCACTTGGCAAAAGCCCCATAAAGCGCCTCACCCCAAAAAAGGTAATGATCGATGTAATTGGAAAGCGTACTTTCTTTGGTAAATTTGGCCCAATTCTCCGGAGTTCTCGGCCCGAAACTTGAAATCAATCCACCCTCAGTGTCGAGAATAAAAACCTGTAGGCCCATGTCTTTGTAAGCCTGCATTTGTTCAAGATTCGTTACGCGCGCGTAAGTTAATACAACCGCATCCAGGCCCAACAAAGGAACTTCAAAATACTGGCTGTAGCTGGGAATAACATGAACGTCGATTCCCCGGTTAGCCAGCTCGTAGGACAGTAAAAGCGTTCCGGTTTGATCGCGCTTAGGGTTGTCTAAGATGATACCAATTTTTCTTTTTCTCATTCAGATTCTGTAAGAAGGCCGGCATTTTTCAAGTTGTGAGCTTCAACAGCAAGATCTAAAATTTTGAATCCGGATCGGGAGCAAACGTCATACAAATCATGCTTTCCGTCTGCAAAATTTAAAACCCACATCATTTTTTCGACCGTCTCTTTGGTTTCTTTTGCTCCACCTAATTGCGGATACAAACCACGCGGACCAAGCCGAGGCTCGCCGTTTTGAACCTTGCTGACATAGGTTTTGTTTTCCATAAGCGATACAATCACTTGCAGATAAAGATAAATCGATTCTTTAAGGCCCTGAGCGGAAACAAAATTTCTATCGTCTAAAGATGTATGATACTCAGGATAATCACTGTACATTGAACGCATCAGTGAACCCACCGGAAGATTAAAACCCGGCGAACAATATTGCCGTTCGTCCGAACCTGTCGGGAAGAAATCCAGTATTTTATGAGGTACACCCGTCTTTGCTAAAATACTTTCTGTTATCCCGTTTAAAACATTTTTTTCGCGAGAGCGTTTGTAAGTCAGCTTGTTGGTATCTCCGCAACAAGTTAAAACAAATCCGGCCACGCAGTTCTTCTTTAATTCTTCACCGTACTTTGAAAGATAAGCAATTGAGCCTATCGTTTCCGGTACGATTGCAAATCGTATATTGTATTTTCGCTCAGGCAGCTTCGCCAAGGCTCGATACAAAAACGACATCACAATCGGGCCTGAAAGTTCATTATTGGCCATCGATGGATGGCAAAGATAGGTAGAAAGAAAAATCTCTTTATCGGTTTTTACAGTTGCCGGAAGTACAACAGAGCCCGTCTTTAAATGGCCGGGCTTTAATTCAGAATCAATAAAAATATGATAAGTATCTTCAGGTAGCTTTGCCAATTCGTTATGTGAAAGGCAAAACCCCCACCGCTTATTGTAATAGGAAGTTAAGTAAGGAATCGCACCCGGCTGATCCGGAAGGGAATGCAGAAAGGGCTGCAGTTCTTTTAAAGTCATCTTTTGATCGACAGGCGTCGAATAGCCGATGACATGAAGATTGTGTTTTTTAAAATCGATAATCTTTTCGCCTTTGGAATTTTTTATCCAGGCATCTCTGATCTGCCATTCTTCAGGAATTTGCCAATCGTAAGCCCAACTGCCCGACGCAAACAGATCCTCCTTAAAAGGAATAATCGCTTTTAGAATATCCAGAGATTGATTAAAACCGGGCCCGGTAATGCTTCGGCAGATCGGCCAAAGTTCATTTAATAAAGAAGTCAGCTCACCATCATCTGGAAGCAATTTAAGTAATTGCTCTTCAATCGGATTTGAATGCTGAAGAATAGGCATACAAAATTTATAACGTGTTTAGGGCTTTACTGCAATAAATCCCAGCTAAAACCGGCTAAACCAGCAGCGGAGCAAGCCAACGTCTTGATTCGTCCAGTCCCAGACCTGTCCGCTCAGCGTAGCTGTTCAACTGGTCTTCTCCGATTTTACCAACATGAAAGTATTTTGCCTTTTCACTCATAAAATAAAATCCGCAAACGGAACTTAACGGAGTAATGGCAGCGCTTTCAGTCAGCTTCATTTCAGTTCGCTTTTCGAGATCCAACAATTGCCAAATTTTATATTTTGCCAGATGGTCCGGGCACGCAGGATACCCCGGCGCCGGGCGGATGCCTCTGTACTTTTCATCCATAATTTCAGATATGCTGAGGTTTTCCTTCATGCCAAATCCGAAGATATCGCGAACTTTTTTATGGGCCCATTCGGCCAATGCTTCCGCGAATCTGTCACCGATGGCTTTGACCATAATAGCTTTGTAATCGTCGTTCTCAGCCTCTAGCTCTTTTGCCCAAATATCGATTTCATCACCGGCAGT